>JBECKU010000290.1:0-3734 GCA_040235385.1 Candidatus Sulfobium sp.
CCAGAACACACAATCGTTCGAAGAGTGTATCACCCATGAGCGGACTTTGCACCCGTTGTATCGATGGATGCAGAGGCAACTGCGAGGTTTTCCGGGCGACTTTCAGGGGCAGGGAACTGCTCTATCCCGGGCCCTTCGGAAGCATTACGGCAGGAGGCGACAAGAATTATCCTGTCGACTATTCGCATCTGAACATACACGGATATGCCTTCGGAGCAAAAGGTCTTCCCGACGGACAGACAGGTGATCCGGATACCGCGAAGTTCCCGAACGTCAACACCGAGACCTCCTACGGATGGGACAGGAAGGTGAATCTGAAAGTACCGATCTTTACCGGAGCTCTCGGCTCCACCGAAATCGCACGAAAGAACTGGGAACACTTCGCAATGGGAGCGGCTATATCCGGCGTCACGATCGTCTGCGGCGAGAACGTCTGCGGCATAGACCCAGGGCTTGAACTTAACAACAAGAAACATGTAAGCGGAAGGGCCATGGTCTCAAAGTCCCCTGATATGGACCGCAGGATTGAAACATACCGGCGCTACCATCAGGGGTTCGGTGAGATCCTCGTCCAGATGAATGTCGAAGACACGCGCCTCGGTGTGGCCGAATACATCATCGACAAACACGGACTTGAGACAATAGAACTTAAATGGGGTCAGGGAGCGAAGTGTATCGGAGGAGAAATCAAGGTGGACTCCCTCGACAGGGCACTTGAACTTCAGAAGCGCGGCTATATCGTTACCCCTGATCCGTCCGATCCGGTCGTCCAGGCCGCGTTTAAGGAAACGGCGATCAAGGAATTCGAACGCCACAGCAGACTTGGTTTCATCGACGAAGAAGATTTTTATGCGGAGGTCGACCGGCTGCGGAAGCTCGGGTTCAAAAGGATCACCCTCAAGACAGGAGCGTACGGTCTGCGCGAGTTGGCAATGGCTTTCAAATGGAGCTCGAAAGCAAAGATCGACCTGCTCACAATAGACGGCGCTCCCGGCGGCACCGGTATGAGCCCTTGGCGGATGATGGAGGAATGGGGCATGCCATCGGTGTATCTGCACTCGGCCGCCGCGGAATTTGCAAGGACGCTTGCGGAACGGGGCGAACGGGTTCCCGACATTGCCTTTGCAGGCGGCTTCAGCAGCGAGGACGGGGTATTCAAAGCCCTTGCATTGGGCGCGCCCTTTACGAAGGCGATCTGCATGGGCAGGGCGCTCATGGTCCCCGGAATGGTCGGAAAGAATATCGGCAAGTGGATAAAAGAAAATGACCTCCCGAAAAATGTAAGCGAATACGGCTCGACCGTCGAGGAAATATTCGTTTGTCACGAAGAAGTGAAGAAACTGGTCGGAGACAGCGAGATACAGAACATACCGCTAGGCGCCATCGGCATTTACAGTTACTCGCAGAAAATCAAGGTCGGACTTCAACAGTTGATGGCAGGGGCACGCTGTTTCAATATCGATTCCATATCGAGAAACGACCTGATGTCACTGACCGATGAGTGCGCGAAGGTCTCGGGCATACCGTACCTGATGGATTCATACAGAGGGGAGGCGTTGAAAATATTAAACGCATAAAGGCATTTTCGAAATGCCGGAGCGAGTGGCAATGGTCCCTGGATCCCGGGGCCATTGCCTCGAGAATGCCCACACGTCAGTCATGGAGGCAAAGAAATGAATTATGGAATTCCTAACGCAAGCGCAGCAACGGGAACGAAGAACAGGGTAGCCGACGCGGCCCCCCACTCAGGGTTATGTTCGGTCTGTCTCGATGGATGCCCGGGACTTTGCGAGGTAGGAAAATCTTCCTTCAGGGGAAGGGAAGTGCTCTACCCCGCACCGTTCGGCAAGATCACCGCCGGCGCAACAAAAAAATATCCCGTGGATTATTCCCATATTAATATCCAGGGGACCTGCGTCGGGGCCGTGGGCATAGAGGCCGACTCCGACAGAGCCCTCTTTACCAACGTCTCGACCGAGGTGGAAATCGGCGACACTTATAAGGTCAGGCTCAAGGTTCCCGTTTTCACCGGTGCCCTGGGCTCCACAAATATTGCGCGGGACAACTGGGAAGGGATGGCAATCGGCGGCGCGATCTCCGGCATCATGGTCGTCATCGGAGAAAACATCGTCGGCATGGACCAGGGTGTCGAATTCAAGAACGGCAGGGTCATCAAATCCCCCGAACTCGAGCGGAGAGTAGAAACGTTTAAGAGGTGGCATGATGGTGACTATGGGGCCATAGTGCTTCAGCAGAACGTCGAAGACGGCAGACTCGCTGCTCCCGAATACGCGGTGGAGAAACTCGGTGTTGAATGCCTCGAGCTCAAATGGGGACAGGGGGCAAAGAACATCGGCGGCGAGGTAAAACTAAAAACCATAGAGAGCGCTCTGGAGCTCAAGAAACGGGGATACGTCGTTGTGCCCGATCCGGAAGAGCCTGCCGTCGCGAAGGCGTTCAGGGAGAGAGCCTTCAAAGAATTCGAACGACATTCGAGACTCGGCATGGTGGAGTACGATTCCTTCATGGAAAGCGTGGACCATCTCAGAAAGATCGGGGCAAGGTTCATCTCCCTGAAGACCGGCGCTTACAGGATCTCGGACCTCGCCAGGGCCATGAGATTTGCCTCCGATGCCGGGATCGACCTCCTCACCATCGATGGGGCCGGGGGCGGAACGGGAATGAGCCCCTGGCGCATGATGAACGAATGGGGCATCCCCACGATATACCTTCAGTCCGTCGCCTACCGATTTGCCAGGGAGTTGAAGGCAAAGGGCAAATATGTCCCTGACCTCGCCATAGCCGGCGGGTTCTCTCTTGAAGACCACATCTTCAAGGCCCTCGCCCTCGGAGCGCCATATTTCAAGGCAGTCTGCATGGGACGGGCCACGATGATCCCGGCCATGGTCGGTAAGAATATCCAGAGATGGCTCTCCGAGGGAAAACTTCCGGCCGAACTAAAAAAGTACGGGGAGTCGATAGAGACGATTTTTGTGAGCGCCGAGGTCCTCAGGGAACGATACGGAAAAGCATTTGCCGGACTGCCCGCCGGGGCTATAGCTATGTTCACGTTCTGCGACAGGCTCCAACTGGGTCTTCAACAGCTCATGGCCGGGGCCAGAAAATTCGGGTTGAAGCATCTGGAACGGGCCGACCTCATCGCCCTTACGAGGGATGCCTCAGAGGTGACGGGCATTCCCTACGTGATGGAATCGGACGCCAAGGAGGCCAAAAACATACTCTTCGGCAAAATGTAGGTCAACCAAAAGGGACGCGAGCAGCCCTCATTAAAAGGAGAAACGTCCGGATGAACAAGACCATGATTTCTATCCTCAAGGTCCTGGCCGACACCGACGAGATTGTGGGGTCGCGCGAGATCTCAAAACGGCTCACGCGATACGGGATCGACCTTACGGAACGGACCGTGAGATATCACATGAGGATCCTAGATGAGAGAGGCTTTACAAAGATTTTCGGCAGAGAAGGTCGCAGTATAACACCTGAGGGAAAGGAAGAACTCTCCCGGTCTCTGGTCAACGAGAAAGTGGGGTTCGTGATCAGCAAGATCGAGAATCTTTCTTTCCTGAGCGACTTCGACCTCACGACCCGGCGGGGGAGAGTGATCCTCAATGTGACCTTTTTCCACAAGAGCGCGTACAGAGACGCCCTCGACATAATGAAAGAGGTCTTCGTATCCCGGTACAACATGAGCGCAAGGGTCGTCTGTGCGGGGG
>JBECKU010000123.1:0-10093 GCA_040235385.1 Candidatus Sulfobium sp.
CTTCCCGGGGAGGGTCGAAGAGGGGAATCAGACCAATGAAGTCGAAAGCAGCAGGCCCCGCTTGTTTCAAGGCTACGCCCAGCGTCCGGAACCCCTTTGCCGCGAGGTCCTCGACTGAGGACATGACCTTTTCCTGCTGTCCCTGGTCCCCGCAGAGTTCGAGGACGACCTGAGGAGCGCCCTTTGTCACAATGAAGGTCTTGTCTCCCGATTTAAGAAGCGCTTCGGTCCTCTTGCTCACGGGATCGAAGGGCACGAATTTCACCTGTTCATACCGGCCGAGTTCTCCGGACAATCCCCTTGTCTTCAGGTACTCGAAAATCGGGACCTCGATGGGGTCCCGATTTTCTTCCCTGGATGACAGTGCTCCAAAGAGCATCAGTTCGTTGACCTTATAAGGAGCATAGACTACGGGCTCCGATACGGTCATCCTGTTACACGTTAATGTCCCAGTCTTGTCGGAGCAGAGGATGTCTACCCCGGCAAGTTCTTCTATGGCGACAAGCCTGCTGACGATCGCCTGTTTTTTTGCGAGGTTCATTGCTCCGACCGCCATCGTTACGGACAGGACCGCAGGAAGAGCTACGGGGATGGCTGCCACCGTTAGTACGAGGGTAAAACGCAGGATCTCCAGCATATTTTCGTGTCTGAACAGTGCCGTAAGAAGTATGACTGCCGCGAGAAATATCGTTATGAGAATAAGATAATTTCCAATCGCCAGAACGGCCTTCTGAAAATGGCTCTTTTCTTCCCTTTCGGCCCTGGCGACGAGCGAAACTGTCTTACCGAAGAATGTGTTCAGGCCGGTGTTGACAATGACTGCGCGCATCTCCCCCTGTCTTACAACCGAGTTGGAGTAGGCGATATCCGATTTCTTCTTCGTTGCAGGCAACGACTCTCCAGTCAAGGCCGACTGGTCGGCCAGAATGAAGTCCCCCTCGATAAGTTTAACATCGGCCGGGATGAGGTCTCCTATTTTAATTTTTATGATGTCCCCCGGGACGAGTTCTTTTGCATCGATATCCAGGAATTTCCCTTCGCGCAGTACGGTCGCCCGCTTGGCCAACTTGTCTTTTAACACTCTCAGTGCGCTCAGGGCCTTCGACTCCTGCCAGAAATCTATGAAGGCATTAGTCAGGAGCAGGATCGATATGATGATGAAATCGTCCCATCTGCCGGCCGAGGCGGACAGGAGGGCGGCGGCCTCGATCATCCCCGGGATCGGTCCCCAGAAACGCCTGATTATACGCCTGAAGACGCTCTCCTCTTTTTCGGGGATTTCATTGGCGCCATAGACGGCAAGACGCGCCCCGGCTTCATCACCGGAAAGACCCTTGGAACTGCTCGTCCCCAGTTCTTTCAGCGTTTCATCGACGGACAACTTATCGTAAGCGTCGGATGCTTTTGTCATCACAGCCTTTGTCAAAAAATCGCGTCTTTTTTGTCTTGAAACCGATCCCTATATCATCGTTATCATTCCACGAATGTTTGCCACATTGCTCCCGCCCGGAACTGGATTACTGGATAGGCTGGGGCTCACTCTTAACAAGCAAAATAGAACAGGGCATTTTTCGGATGATCTCGGCGTTTGAGCGTCCGAAGAACAGGTGCTCGAGGCGTCCCTCTTCGTGTGCAATCATGATGAGGAGGTCGATCTTATTATCTTCAACGAATTTATGTACCTCTCTCGCGGGTTCTCCTCCCCTGATCGATTCTTTGATAGTCATCCCTTTCTGTTTTTCCCTCTTGATAATCCTGCTTATCTCGTCCTTTGCCTCTTTCTGGGCCTCCTTGTAAGTTTCTTCAATATCCGGGATGGGCAGGTTCCAACCGCCTCCGAGGAGAGGGTCGTGAATCACATTTACAACGTAAAGTTCCGCACCGTACTTCTTGCACAAAGAGACACCATAATGGACCGCTTTAGTGCAGTCCTGGGACAACCTGCTTACTACCAGAATACGTTTCACATCCTCCATGGTACCACCTCCTTAAAAGTTGATGCGGCTTCTCTGATCGACGTCCTTTTTCGCGGATGCTTTCAAAGAAACTCCACCCAAATTACGATCCATTATAGCGTATGTTGTTGCCCTGTTCAATCGGATTTCATTTACGTTGCAGTCAGTCCGGTTCGTGTTAACGAAGGATGTATATCCTTGTTCAGGACCACTTAGGAGCGATCCAGAATGCGGAATGAAGAAATAGATATATAATTTAATTATGCGGAATCCAGGTTTGGGACAAATAGTTGAGACTGTTCGAAAACACAGGATCTTGACATTAGTCTGCTCAATCTTCCTCGTCGTTTTCATCGCGTTGTCGGTTCTTCCCTTTATTTTTAATATCTCATCCTTCAAACCCCGGATCGAAAGATCATTATCCTCTGCACTGGGCATGAATGTTAACATCGGAGAGGTAGAAGGATTTTCGCTAATGCCTGCCGGTATTTCCCTGGGAGATTTAACTATCGAAAACAGAGGAGACCCTGTTGTACGAGCAGACAGAGCAGAGATAGACTTTGAACTCCTACCTTTGGTAAGGGGTAGCTTCCACATCCGCAAACTGAATCTGGGAAATCCGGAATTTAAGATCATCAAAAAGAAGAACGGAAAGTACAATTTCGGAAGGGATGACAAAGAGAAGGGTCTTCCCTCGGCAAGTTTGCGGAGACTTGTCATGTCCGACGGCATTATTCATTACAGTAATGAAAAATCAGGCTCTGAGATGGTGGCCCGGCACTGCGACGCCGTTATCGATGATCTCATTGTATCAGCTAAGGGTGGCTCCCATACCCCGATATTGCTCAGGGCCGAATGCTCCTGCAAAGAGTTGGAGATAAACGCTGTCAAAGTGTCTGACCTGGAATTGCGTGCGGAAATCGGAGAAAAAGGGATCGTAATAAAGCCGATCAAATTCACGTTATTCGGGGGAGAGGGTAAAGGGGATATCAATTTTGACTTGAAGTCTTCTTCTCCCGATTACCGGGTTAAATGTGACTTGTCAAATTTCAGAATCGGCGACGTATTTCAGGCCTTCTCGAAGAAGAGCACAATGGAAGGAGAAATGGACTTTTCCGCTGATCTCTCATTCAGCGGGCGCAGTGGGGAAGCGATGAAACGAACGATGGATGGAGAGGTGCGATTCAGGGGCCAGGACCTGACGATCCAGGGCATAGATCTCGACAAATACATTGAAAGCTATGAAGATATCGACAAATTCAATCTTATCGACCTGGGAGCCTTTTTTCTGGCCGGACCTGCAGGGAGCTTATTAGCTATGGAATACGATTTTGCAGCGATGGCGGCTGAGTCTGTGAGTGGAAAGAGCGTCATCCCGAAATTCATCTCGGAATGGGAGGTACAGGATGGCGTGGCCTCTGCAAAAGATGTGGCAATGACCACGCAAAAGAACAGGATCGCACTCAAGGGGTCAATCGATTTTGTGGAGAAAAAGTTTAAAGATATGCGGATTGCGGCACTGGACGGTGCAGGATGCGAAAAAATCTCACAAGAAATAAGCGGCAGTTTCCGGAAACCGGAGATTTCCAAAGTAGGTCCCCTGGAAACTCTGGTCAGGCCCTTAACCGGTCTCGTAAAGGAGACGGGAGAACTTCTGAAGGGTGGGAGATGCAAAGTGTTTTATGATGGGTCCGTTCAACAGCCCGAATGACCGGATATAAACCGACGGTGGCCTTTTTTTTATATCGCATTAATCTCCATTTAGACTCCGATTTCGGATAAAGCACAAAAGTTGCACGCCCGGAGGCTATGCGCAATAATGAATATTAGAGGAGGTTGTAATATGACTGTAAAAGTTAAATGGAATTATGACGCGGACGCCGCGATGGCCGGCGCAAAAGAACAGAACAAACCGGTTCTGCTGGATTTCAGCGCCACCCCGGGTTGAGGCGGTTGCGTTCGGCTGGAGGCCGAATCATTCTCGGACGACGAAATTGCAGCCTTCATTCATGAAAAATTTATACCGGTGGAAGCACACATAAAAGAAAACGCTGCCTATTTCCACCGTTTTAATGCGCTCTGGACCCCCACTTTGCTGATCCTGGATGGAGAGGGAGTGGAAAGGATGAGGAGCGAAGGCTACCTTCCCAGGGAAGAATTCCGGGCGTGGCTGGAACTCGCCCTGGCACGGTTCGCGTTCGTGCAGAAAAGGTGGACCGATGCGGTGCGGCAATATGAGAAGGTCATTGAACTTTATCCGGGGACGTCCGCCGCTCCCGAGGCAATGTACTGGAGAGGTGTAAGCCGATACAAGGAGACGAATGATCACGTGGCACTTGGTGGAGCCGGGAAGGCGTTAAAAGAAAAATACCCGGGTAATCTTTGGGCGGTGAAGGCCTCGGTCTGGCTTCACTGAACCGCCCTGAGGTCTTCCGAATCGAGTACTCTCCTCACGACGGAAATAAGATGTGCTCTTTCGAATGGCTTACTGATAAAGGCGTCTACGTTGTCTCTTCCCCCGGGAGGTAAAGTTTCATAGCCGGAGATGGCGATGATCTTCACGGACGGTTTCAGCTCTTTAAAGTGCTTGATCAATTCCGTTCCGTTTACCAGCGGCATGACGATATCCGCTATGATGAGATCTATGTCATCGATAATGTTTTTGCTGATCTCAAGCGCATAGGTTGCGTTATCGGCGACCACGACCCGGTACCCTTTTGACTCCAGAGCTTCCCTGATAAAACTCAAGATGCTCTCTTCATCATCGACAACGAATATCTTCTCCCTTTCTTTACCGACGTAAACCGGAACCTCCGAGCGGACGGGCAGCCGCTCTTTTGAGGCAGGGAAGAAGATTTGGAAAGTAGTTCCTTTGCCTTCCTCGGTCAGCAGATTGATTACTCCCTTATGATCCTTTACAATTCCATATACCGTCGCAAGCCCCAGGCCCGTGCCCTTGCCGGTCTCCTTGGTCGTAAAAAATGGGTCGAATATTTTATCTCTTACCTGTTTAGCGATTCCCGTGCCCGTGTCGGAGATTCTGAGAACAACGTATCTTCCCGGTGAGAGCAGTGGGTGTACGAGAAAAGCTCCCGTCCCGAGTTCCTGCTCCGAAGTGGCAATAGACAGATCACCGCCATCGGGCATGGCATCTCCGGCATTGACCAGAAGATTCATAATGACCTGTTCTATCTGGTTGGGGTCTCCGTCGAAGGGGGGGATGGTGCTGTCTGTTTCGAGTTTCAGTCTAATACCCTTTTTACCCATTACTCTTTCCATGAGCTCAGAGGTGTCTTTTACAATAGCGTTGAGATTTACCGGTACGGCTTCGAAGCCTCCCTTGCGAGCAAAGCTTAGAAGTTTTGAGACCATCTGTCCAGCCCTCCGGGCGGAGAGTTCAATCGTTTTTACCTTCTGCGTTGCAGCCGCATCCAGATTGCCGAATTCCTGCAAAAACTCCGCATGTCCAAGGATGGCGGTCAATATGTTGTTGAAGTCGTGAGCGATGCCGCCGGCAAGCACTCCGATCGACTCCATCTTTTGCGACTGGAAGAGCTGTTGCTGCAGCCTCTTCTTCTCGGTCACGTCCCTGTGGAAGGACTGGACATATACCGTTCCTCCAATGTCTATCGCTTTTGAACTCACCTCGACGAGAATCCTGCTGCCGTCCTTTCTGACATGTTCGTCCTCGAACACGAGTGACTCGCCGCGGATTATCCGATTCATCCTTTCCTCCAGTTCGTCCTCCCGTTTTTTTGCCTCTAACAGACCGAAGTTTTTGCCGATGAGTGCACCTCTGTCGAAACCGTGCATCTCGCAGAAGCGATAATTTACGTTTACTATCGTTCCGTTCCTGTCCACGACGATGATCCCGTCGTTAGCGTTGTCAAAAAGGGCCCGGAAACGCTCTTCTGAGATGGCGAGTTCCTTTGTACGCTCTGAAACAAGCTCCTCAAGCTGTGTAGAGTAGGTTTGAAGCTGTTTTTTATCCTGGGAAAGGTCATATTCAAGCGAGAGTTTATTGATAAGGAGCTTGTGATTGACATACCTCCATAAGAGAGCTACCGCAAAAGTCGATATCATGAAAGCGTTGTTGGTGATAAAAAGAGATGCATCCGTTATTTTGTCGAAAAGCAAAATGGGAAAGAGATAAATGGCATAGGTTGCGGCAACAAGCGAGAAAGATACGGGCAAACTAATGGGCAAGAAACCCAAGACTGCTATAATGAGCAGGTTTATGCCTGAATAGTATGACGACTTGTGGCCGCCAAAAGACAGTATCATGAGTTCAATGGTGGCGGCCGAGAGGATAACCGTGGCTATAAGGATCGTATACAGACTGTTCAGGTTCTTCGACCGTTTGATCAAATAATAAGAGATGCACAGCGCCGCCGCTATTGAAAGTCTGTATGTAGTAAACCTCAAAAAATTTTCAGGCGTAACAAAATAATCCATTAATCCTAGAGAAATAAAAAGGAACGCCCCGACAAGGACACTGATACTCCCCCATTTTTGGGTCAGCTTTTCTATCTCGGCTTTGATGTATACAGGCTTTTACATTGCATTTATCTCGTGCTCGGTGTCAATTCACAATTTTTTCCCTGTGCATAATCAGCTTGGCTGTATTTAAGCCCAGATAAGCTACGCCGGGGATGCCTTGTGTCTGGGCGGTCCAATGACCGGTTAAGTGTAAGCCCTTGATATGGGCGGCCTGCCTTAGGACCGGCGTAAATAACTGACCAGGGAACGTTGCCCAGCCATAGGCCGCTCCCCTGTAATTCAAGGTATAGCGGTAAAGAGTCTGGGGCGTAGCAGCCTCTTTGTGCACGATATGTTCCGACAGGCCGGGAATTATTTGTTCTTCAATTCTTGCGATAAAAGATTCCATATGTGCAGCCTTCCTCTTTTCCCAGTAAAGTCTGCTCCTGAATGGAGCGTTCACAAATCCCAGTATCGTTCTGCAGTCAGGTGACAGCCGAACCATATACCCGATGCTTTCCAGACGACCTTTCTTTGCAGCCTCATATCCCTTATCCAGATCGTAATAGGGCAAGAACCAAATATTGGTACCCGGTTTTGGCAGAGACTTAAAAGGCCTGTCTATGCCCAGATATAGAATAAAGGTGGATAATGAAGGAATCAGATCGTCTATTTCGTGCAGAACTTCACTATTAACAACCTTTCTGCCCAGGAGTTTGAAGATGGTCTGCCTCGCATCGCAGCTGGCCACTACGTATTTTGCACGGATTGAAACGCCTTTCTCCAAGACTACGCCCCGAACAGAGTTCGCGTCTGTCCTTATTTTCTTCACGAGACATGACAATTGAAGTTCGCCCCCGAGTTCTTCAAATCTTTCTGCCAACGCATCAGGGAGGGCTTGCATACTCCCGTCCGGATAATAGCCTCCATCAAGAATAAATTCGGTGAAGATTTTGGCGCCGGTAAATGCGGAGATCAATGAAGGAGGCAAAGCTCCGTTGCCAAAGACTGCTATTGAAAGGATTGCTTTCAGTTTATCGTCAGTAAAATATAAATCCAACAAATCTTTATATGTCATGCTCCTGAGCGCGACAAAATCAAGGGGCTTCGAGTCGGTGAGCCGCCCGATAAACCTGAGTATGTTATCAGCTTCATCAGGGAAAAATTGCTGTAATTCTTGAACAGTCTTGTCTTTGCCTGACCAGAATGTTATTTGGTAATCGGGTGAAAGAATTATATCGGAGGGGGTAAACCGCCTTATTTCTATTTTGCCGGCCATATCGAGTGCCTCAAGGACGAGCCTCATGTTGCCACCTTCCCGATAACTCCCGAATGAATGTGCCGCAGCGTCAAAAGTATACCCATTTCTACTAAAGGAGGTGCAACATCCTCCCGGTCTGTGGTGCTGATCCATGAGGAGTACGCTCATCCCCTCTTTTGCAAGAAAGCACCCGCAGGTGAGTCCGCTAATGCCGGCTCCTATGATAACTGCATCGTAGCAGCTTTTGAGAGGTACACCCACTATCGCGGCTCTTTTTTTTGGGTCAGTGCCGTTTCTACCAGGGTTATGATCTGTTCGGGCATAGTGATTTGGGGTATATCTTCATCACGGATGGATATCTTAAATTTTTTCTCGATCGCTACAGCGATCTCAATTGCCTTTATAGAATCCATCTCGAGATCATTTACCAGATGGGAGTCGATTCTGATCTCGTCCTCATCATAGCCTGAGACATCGGCAATTATAGAAATGATCTCATTCTCCACGCTTTCGGCCATCTTCTCTCCTTTTTCAATGAAACTTTTTCAGCACCAGCGAGGCATTGTTGCCTCCGAAGGCATAAGAATTATTCAGAACTATATTAACATGATGCTTCCTTGATTTCCCGGGCACGCAGTCAATGTCACATTCAGGATCGGGAGTTTCATAATTAATCGTGGGCGGGATGAGATCTTTTCTGGCCGCCAGCGCACATGCTATCGCCTCGAGTGCCGAGGCCGCACCCATGGTATGCCCGAGCATGGATTTGATGGAGCTTACCGGTATTTTCCGATAACGCGGGCCGAAAACCTCTTTAATCGCAGCACATTCGTTTCTGTCGTTGGATACCGTTCCCGTTCCATGGGCACTGATATAATCGACGTCCTCGATTTTCACGCCCGCATCCATCATGGCCTTTCTCATACAAGTGGCGATGCCTTCCACAGAGGAAGTGGTCATGTGGAAGGCATCGCAGCTTAGTCCGTATCCCAGTATTTCGGCATATACAGACGCCTTTCTCCTTATGGCATTCTCGAGGGATTCCAGGACAAGCAGGCCCGCACCTTCGGCCACCATCATGCCCTTCCTGTTTTTGTCGAAGGGTTGACATTTCTCAGGTGCGACTGCCGAAAACTGATTAAAACCGGTAAAAGCCACCTTCGAGAAAGGCTCGGAGCCGCCTGCAATGACTCCTTCGGCCCTCCCAAGCCTGATGAGATCAAAGCCGTAGCCGATGGCGTAGTTACCTGCTGCACAGGCAGTGGAGAACATCATGAGAGGACCGGATACGCCGAGTTCTTGGGCTACGGCTGACGGCGTGGAGTGTGTAGGCACTTGGCTAAGTAATTCTTTCCCGAAGTCTCTTTGGCCCTGTACCACCATAAGCTCATTAATGATCTCCGAGGTCTGCACAGAACCCATAGTTGTTCCGATGCATACGCCCATAACCATTGTGCGAAGGTCATTTCGGGACAAGCCGCAATCTTTCAGCGCAAGCGCCGCTGCACCAAGGGCAAGCTTTGATGCTCTGCTGAGATGAGGGAGTTTTTCCTTGCGAATAAAACTTTCAGGACTGAAGTGTTTGACCTCCCCCCCGTTGTGGGTGAACTGATTTGACGTGTCAAAGGCTGTAACGGTACTAATTCCCGATCTCCCGTTGACAAGGCTATCCCAGAATGCCTCCCATCCGATGCCGATGGAGGAGACAACACCAAGTCCCGTTATGACGACTCGCCTATTCATCCTTCACACTAAACACCAGATCAGCCTCAGAAATTTTCTTATCATCGACAAAAGCTTCCGCTGACACATAGGAGACCCCAGCAAGGGATTTTACATTCACCACGGTGATTCTAATCTGGTCGCCCGGAGTTACGGGATGTAGAAAGCGTGCCTTGACCGAGCCAAAATAATAGAACTGTTTTCTCCCCTCTCCCCCGACTTGGCTTGCAGAGGCAAAGAGGACTATTGCCGTCTGTGCCATAGCTTCGATGATTGCAGCGCCCGGGAAAACGGCCCTTTCAGGGAAATGACCGAGGAAAAAGATATCATTGCCGGAGATGTTTTTGACCGAGACTGCCTTTTCACCGGGTTTCAGTTCGATGATTCTATCTATCATGATGAAGGGGAACCGTTGGGGTATAAGGTTTTTTATCTCTTCGAAATCAAGCTGCATGCCTACCTCTCGTATTTCCCGACGACGACGGCTGTATTTGCTCCGTACGGGTCTGACGACAGAATTAGAATGTTTTCAGGCTTTGTTTCCAGTACATTTCTGGGAACGCAGTCGAGATCACAGGCAGAATCTCTTTTCTCGTAATTCTTCGTTGGGGGGATAAATCCCCTCTTCAGCATTCCGACCGCGGCTGTCAAAGACAATGCCCCCGAAGCGGAAAAA
>JBECKU010000128.1:0-7108 GCA_040235385.1 Candidatus Sulfobium sp.
ACTGGCGTTTGTCCGACCTGGAGAAGCATTTTGTCATTCAAGGGATAGAAAACCTGGAAAAAGAATTGAAGAAAGGCAAAGGGATCATATTTACCTCTGTACATTCGGGAGATACTTTATTGTTCATGTACTTCCTGGCACTGAAGGGCTATAAGATTTACGGGTTATTTGACAAAAATTTGGAGAAGGCGGAATCGGCAAATCCCCTTGTGAAATTTGCAAAAATGAAGGATGAGAAGATATCGGGCAAGATTGGGAAAATTTATGCCGGAAGGGAATTAAGGGGTATCTATGACGCACTCAAGGAAAACGGCATCCTGTTTTGGATGGTTGACCTGCCTTCGAGTAACAGTAAAAGGAAAGAGAATGTCAGTTTTTTCCACAGGAAAATTTCGGTGAGCACCTCGTTCTGGAATGTTGCGTCAAGGACAGGAAGTTCCGTGTTGCCTCATATAGCCGTCTATGATTTTCAAACAAACAGGCATAATGTGCATATCGGAAATCCCGTCGATCCGAATAAAGATTCCGTCCAGGATCTGTTCAATTTCTTCGAGCCCTATATCAGGAAAGCGCCGGATAGCTGGATAATATGGTACATATTTGATATGCTAAGAATCGATGCATAAAGAATTATCGCCGGGCCTCGAATCCCTTGATCCGAAACAGCCAATAAGCTTTTTCATCGAATTGACAAATCACTGCAATTTCAGGTGCTCGATGTGCAATTTCCACAGCAGTCAGATACCTCAATCCAGAAAAAGGCAGAAAGGTTTTATGGATATCGGTCTGGCAAAAAAGATCGTTCGACAAATCGGCGAACTTGATGGAAATAAATGGGTGGCCCTGCACGGAGCCGGGGAACCGCTCCTTCACCGCGGACTCATCGAGCTTCTACGATATACCTCAAATTTCAAAAACCTTCAGTTCGGTTTTCTGACAAATGGAATGCTGCTTGACGAGACCATAAGCCGTTCAGTTCTCGATTCGGGGATGTCCTGGATCGGGTTCAGCATAGACGGGACCGACAGGGAAAGATTTGAAAAATATCGGGTAGGTTCCCGCTTCGAACAGATCATGCGTAACGTTATCCGTTTCCTGGAACTGAAATATGAGCAAGACCATAAGATCAACACTAAGGTAAACATGACGGTCCAGGACGACATGAAAGATGATATAGACACATATATTGATTTCTGGATTGACAAGGTAGATGAAGTTCTCATTTCGCCGTGCAGACCTATCGGACTAAGAAATAACGTGCTTTTTGATCGGGGAGTAAAAAGGGTGCCCTGCTACATGCTTTATGAGATGATGGTCATATATTGGGACGGGAAAACCGGACTCTGTTGTGAAGACTGGTTCAATGATGGGAATATGGGTGATGTATCATCAAGCGATCTGAAAGAAATCTGGCAGGGCGACAAGTTTCTTCAGGCCAGAAGATTGCACGAACACGGACAATTTCTTCGGCTGCCCCTGTGCGGAGACTGTAATAGCTGGCACATCTCCGTCGGCAGCGAGCATTTCAGTGAGAGACACAGGTGCCGCGTTCAAAAAAATGCCTGGCAGCATACCTACAGGAAATAAGTCTTAAATGAAAGCCGTGAGACAGCATGAATTCCCTTATATCTACGAGATAGAACCGACAAATAGCTGTCCATATCGGTGTATCATGTGCCCGAGAGGAAGAGGCCGAATGACGAGACCCGTTGGATTCATGACTCCGGCTACTTTCGAGATTATCCTGAAACAGGTGGACCCCTCTCAAAAGATGTTGAGATTGCACCATTTCGGGGAATCGGTCCTTCATCCGGAATTTTCCACATTTTTGAAAATGAGCAGGTCAAGAGGCATCATTCCGGCCATATCTTTGAATCCCGCTACTCTCACCACGGAAATGACCGATGTCATTTTGGAAAGTTTCGGGGAATCAGGGGTCGTCTGTTTTTCCCTCGATTCTCTGAATTCTGAAAAGCTTATGTCGATCAGGGGCATCAGGAAATCTGCCTCCTATTGTCTGGAGATGATCCATTATTTCATTCGGGAGAGCCGCCGAAAAAAAATGTTTCTGTTTAAAATAATTCAAATGGTTACCTTGACGATCAATGTGGACGAGAGAGATCCCTTCCTCGCGTTGAAGAATAAATATCCTGAGGAGGACGTATACGTATATATCGGCAATAATTTCGGTTTCGGCGACATTTCATTAATCCGGGAGACCGCAGGCGACGAAATTGAAATGGGGAAGAGCGATTCGTGCTGCACGGCCCCCTTCGACGATATCGTCGTGTTATGGAATGGGGACATTGTCCTATGCTGTTACGACTTCGACGGCTTAAATATAATCGGGAATATAAAAGAAGATTCGCTCGTAAATATCTGGAATGGTGCGGAGGCGGCCGCCATGCGCAGCATTTTTCGCAATAGACAAACCGCCGATTTGCCCCTCTGTTCAAAATGCTATCTCGCACCGCACGTCGCTGCCTATCCGGTCCGGAAAAATCTCAATCGCGGTTATGATGAAGAACGATATATTTTAGATCTTTATTCGGCTTTTCGAATTTACAATGAATAAAGACAGCTTTACCATTAGGCCCTACCGGCACGGCGACGAAACTTTAATCAATGAGATGTTCAATGAAGTCTTCGGCCAACAGCGTGATATGGCACACTGGTACTGGAAGTACAGGGATAACCCCTATGGTTCGTATTACATCAGCCTCGCCGTTGCCGATGATGGTAAACCGGCTGCCCATTACGGTGGGTATCCGGTCAGGATATTCACGTCTGTTTTGCCCGCCCTCGGCTTGCATGGTTTTAAGACGCTGCAACTCGGAGATAAGATGACGCGAAAACAGTTCCGTTCATGCGGCGTCGGCAGAACTTCTCTTCTGGCAAGAACTTTTGCACTTTTCAGGAGAGTATTTGTTGATGAACCGGGCATCCCATTCGTATACGGCTTTACGACCCATCACAGTAAACGTTTAGGCCTTTTGTTTTTTAATTACGCTGATGTGGAACCTGTACCCTATAGAAGACTTTGCCTGGAAACACAGTGGAAAAAGCCGGGACTTGTGAAGCGGCTGTTTCTCCCCGCAGTGGAAGAAGTCTCCGGGATAGACGATACCTGGACGGATTTTTTCAAGAGAGTTGCTCCGTCCTATGAGTGTCTCGTCGAACGGGATGCAGGTTATCTGCAGTGGCGTTATCTCAAAAGACCGGACAAAAAGTATTTCATGATTAGAGTACGTCAGGGCTCAAAACTCGCCGGATGGTCGGTTTTTTACCGGGAAGGCGACAGGATAATATGGGGTGACGCGCTGTTTAATCATGGGGATGCGGACAGCGTAAAATCCGTGCTTATCTATCTGCGCGCCCATCCTGTCGCAGCGGGGGCGAAATTTATCGAATGCTGGTTCCCGCCTCGTCCCTCATGGTGGGATGAAATATTGCAGGACATCGGGTTTAAGAGGGAAGTTGAACCGAATAAACTTCATTTTACGATTTTACCCGATTCCGAAATCAAGGAAGATTTAAAAAAATACTTCTACTATACGATCGGTGACAGCGATTTGTTCTGATAAAAGAATCGGGGAAAGACGCTTCCCTTAATCGTCAATTTTTATCAATGTCTACTGTCTTAAGATAATTCTGATATTCTCGGGGAGGTCTTTGTATCGGCGCAGTTCGGATAAATAGTAGCCCGCTTTCTGCCTGTCGCCCTTAAGATAATATGCCCTCGCCCTGTTAAAGTACTCCATATAATCCGGCATGTCATGGGCCTGAGCCTTCTCATAAAATTCGTCGGCTTCTTTCTCTCTGCCTATCACCGTAAGGATATTCCCCATGGCAAGATACGGCTGATAAGAGGAAGGTGATTTCGACACGGCTTTTCTGGCGTATGTCAGAGCTTCCTGAGGGTCTGTCCCTTTTACCAGCATAAGATCGGCCATGTCCGCCAGGGCCAGACTGTTATCGGGCTCCAGTTCAAGCGTTTTATGAAAATAATCATATGCGCGCTGAACATTTCTCTGGGACATGTAGGCCACGCCTAAGCCGTAATAGGCTGATGCAAACTTCGGATCCAGGGCCAATGAGCGCTCATATCTCTCAATCGCGTCATCCCACATTCCCTTTGCCCGGTACGCGTCTCCGAGAAGGCTGTTTACCACGACATTATCGACAATCACACCTTCTGTCTCGGGCAATACCGCAAGATATCCCCTGATGGCTCCGTCAAAATCGCCCGTTTTAGACTTATAATACGCCCTCAGGATTGCAGGTTTATAGGACTCGACAAGCAGATCGATTTTGTCTATCAATTCCACAGCTTTTTGCATCTCCCCCTTGTGAAGGTAGATCATTCCGAGGCTGTAGGCCGACTCGTTTAAATAGACGGGCCTTTTGCCGTCAATGCCCTTTTTGACGACATCCTTGTAACATTCTTCTGCTTTTTCCAAGTCGGACAGGTTCATATAAGCATTTCCCAAAGACATCATCGCCCGAAGGTTCGAAGGATTCTTTCTTGCCGTATCGGTCCATAGGGTCACAGAGTCCTTCCATACGAAATTTCTTACAAAAGTAAGCGAGCCCAAGGCAAGACATAGCACAGCAGCGATCACCAGGACGAATTTATTTTTTTTGAGGCCCCCCGTTGAGACAAGCACCTGGCCGGTAAGCCCCAAAAAAAGACCGGGCAGGGCAAGATAGTTCCTGTGCTCATAATAGAGGTCCAGCCCCGGCGCAAGGAAACTTTCGAGCGATATTGCTACCAGGTACCACAGAATGCCGAACCCGGCGAGAGGGAATCTTTTAATTTTCCAGACTGCAAGAAATAGAAGCGACAGAATAAAAATCATTGATAATAGCGTTGTTATCGGATCCAAAATCCCACGGGAAACCGGATATCCCCACCAGTCAAAGACGAGGAACGCGGGAAGAGGCGCAAACACGAGGAATAAATACCGTGTAACGACGCGGAATTCCGTAAGCACATGCTGCAAGGGGGTCCAGTCTACGTCAGCCGCCGTCCACGCCATGTCCGGTAGGGTTGTATTATAGTTTATAAAAATACGCACAATCTCGGGAATCCTTCGATGCAGGTCGAGGAAGTATGATGCCGTGCCTAAAGTTGCCAGACACAGCACCAGAATAATCGCAGCCTTCTTTCTAAATCTGCTCATATCTAACCCGGAAAGAAAGACATAATCATAAAGAAGAATGAGGGGGACACCCATAACAGCATTCTCTTTGGAAAAAATACCGACAATCAGAAAAAAGATGCTAAGCGCATAAAACAGTATCCCCCTGAAATTATTTTTAGAGCGGCCGGCAGCAATATATGCCAAAAGCGACAACAGAACGAAGATAGTGGCGAGTGATGACATTCGCTGGACAATGTAAGCGACCGCATTTATATTCAAAGGGTGAAGAGCGAATATCGCACTGCTGATAATAGCCGCGCCGAAGGCCGTCTTTTCCGTCTCTGGGTCCGGGATGCGACCTTGAGCAGCCTGGCGCCCACGGTTTTCATAAAACAAGAGGATTGATTTATAGGAGAGGACATACAGAAGCGCAGTGCTCATAAAATGCAGAAAGATATTGAACAGACGGAAATTATACGGGGAAAAAGGCGCGATCAGCTGATTTAAAAGAAAGGTGAGATAAGACACCTTCCTGAATCCAATGACATCGCGAAAATCATTAACTTCAATGAGTTTCGTTGCGTGAACATCATCCATGGCCCACGTGCCGTTAAGTGAATTCGCATAGGCGAGAAAAACCGTCGCAAACAAGAGTATCCCTGCAAGGACATGCTTACGATAGGGACTACTCCGCGCCTGTGCGGGCGCTTTATTTCTCTCCGCAGGGGATTTCACAACTCTTTATATTATATTTTATCAGGCCGGAAATTTCAGGGTTGCCCGACACCGCTTCCCCCAGGGGGGATAGGCTCAAACTCGACGCCGCTTTCCTTCATAGCCTTCTCGATGAAGTCTTCGACCCTGGACTGTTTTGCCTGTTTGAAAATCTCCCCTTCGATCCTGTCCTCGACTTCAGCATAAGGTCGCAACTCCGGAGCTTTCCGTTCTTCGAGCCTGATTATATGAAACCCAAGATGTGTCTCGACAATACCGCTGGTCTCTCCGGGTTTCAGGGAGAAGACAACCTCCTCGAAATCCGGATCCATCGTTCCTCTTGGGAAAAAACCCAGATCGCCTCCCCTGTCCCGGGATACGGGGTCTTCAGAATATTCAGTGGCCAGTTTGGCAAAATTCTCGCCTTGGTTGAGTCTTTCGAGAATATCCTCGGCTTTTTTTCTCGCCCTTTTTTTCTCATCCGCGGAAGCATTCTTGTCCAGCCTGATCAATATATGGCTTGCCTTTGCGATCTCGGGTGTCATGAAATTTTCCCTATACGTCTTATAATAAAGCTTCTTGTCGTCCTCCGAGACGTCGATCTTGGATATGACCTCCCGCCTCACAAATTCCATGGCAAGATAATCATCTACCAGAAACTTGATTTGTTCACTTATATCTTCGCGCTTGTCGAAACCCTTGCTCCTCGCGAGATCGGCCAGGACCCTTCCCTGGACGATCCTTCGCAGCAAAGCAGCCCTCATCTGCGGGTCGTCTTGTAATTGTTTCTGCTGGTCCGGGGAATAGTAGCCGATGACCCTCTCAAGGTCCGCAGAAGTAATCTTTTCTTCGCCGATTCTAGCCAGGATGGGATTTTCACCCGCATATACGGAAACAGGAACCAGACTTACAAGAAAAACTGCGCATAAGATATAGCCTTTCAATGATAATTTCCTCCTTATCAATCTGCTATGCGTCAGGCAACTTCGAATGTCGCGGTTGCTTCCAAATCAGGAAGAGGGAAGACGGGCGGGAGACCGCCTAAAGCCGGTCTCCCTTTTATTTAGGATCTATCCCGTGAATATCGGACATTACCACGGTCCATGAAGATCGGCGACAGTCAATCTGACGTATGTCTCGTCCCGGGATAATGTATTGACAACCATTATATAGTAGCAGCCGGTCGGATTGTCCTGTCTATCGTAGATTTCAGCAAACTCGAATGAACTTCCACTAATCTTATAATACAG
>JBECKU010000167.1:0-3214 GCA_040235385.1 Candidatus Sulfobium sp.
TATATCAGAGTGATCTACCGTCGTTTATCTGCTGCTGTCCTGACCCAAGTGCATTATTCAAAGGAGGTTAGAAAAAATCAGATATAAGAGCTATCAAATGTTGACAGGTTTAATACATATCAGCCCATATTATTCACAAACTGAGGTCAGAGCAAGACGCCGCACAGTACTTTCTCTCATTCTCGCTGCGCTCCGAGGCTTTTGCCTCTTTATTTTAAAGATGCATACTGTAGGAATATCGGCAAAAAAAATCCGCTCAAGCACTATACGCCGCGTTACTCTGGCCGGTTCTTTCTCGAATTTATGAATAATATGGGTTAGGGAAAGCAGAAATAGACCTGCGCGTGCGGAGGCTCCATAGTGATGCAGTAGCATAGACAAACCCCTGCCAATCTGCTAACACTGGAAGTAGAAAGAAAAAGCGGCAGGCAGGAGGCAATTCATATGACCAGGCGAAAACTCGGCAGTTCCGGAATAGAAGTCGCCCCGCTTGCATTCGGGGGCAATGTTTTTGGCTGGACAGCGGATGAGGCGATGTCGTTCAGGCTTCTCGATGCCTTTACAGCCGCCGGATTCAATCTGATCGACACTGCTGATGCATACTCGAAGTGGGTCCCCGGAAATAGGGGTGGAGAGTCGGAGACGATCATCGGGAAATGGCTGAAGCGCAGCGGCAAAAGGAAGAAGATGGTCATTGCAACGAAGGTCGGCAGCGCGATGGGACCGAACGAGAAAGGGCTCTCTAAAGCTTACATCCTGAGGGCGGCTGAAAGGTCATTGCAACGGCTGCAGACGGACTATATCGATTTATACCAGTCCCACTTCGATGACCCGGAGATCCCGATAGAAGAAACCCTGGAAGCCTATGATCAGCTTATTAGACAGGGCAAGGTCAGGACAATCGGCGCTTCGAACTATAGTGCAGAAAGGCTTGCCCAGGCGATTGAGACCAGTGAACAAAGCGAGCTTCCCCGGTACCAGAGCCTCCAGACCCTGTACAATCTCTATTACCGTGCAGAATACGAGACGGACCTGGAGCCGCTGTGCATAGAGAATGGGCTCGGGGTGCTTACGTATTTTTCATTGGCGAGCGGATTTCTCACCGGAAAGTACAGGTCGGAGGATGACCTGGCCGGAAGAGCACGGGCTGAGATGGTCAGAGAATATCTGAACGAGAGGGGACTCCGGATTCTCGGGGCGCTTGACGAGGTGGCGAAACAGTATGACACATCCCAGGCGACGGTTGCCCTGGCCTGGCTTATCTTGCGTCCAGGGATAACTGCCCCGATCGCGAGCGCCACAAATCCCGATCAACTGAAGGCCTTGATCGAAGCGCCGAAGATGAAACTCGACGATGCCGCGATAAAATTGTTGAATCAAGCGAGCGCATAATCGGCTGAAAAACTATTGATGCGGAAGGGTGTGTATTTTTGACCTGGCCGGGGAGTTGGTCTAGAATATAACACTATGAAAACCAGGAATGACCGCCGACGCGCTCGTGAAGAATGGCTCTACGGGCTCAATCCCGTCATTGAGGCGATAAGGTCGGGCAGGCAGGTGAAGTCCGTCTTCATTTCCCGATCCCGAAGGGACGGAATCCCCGGGATCGAGCAGGAGATACTGTCAAAGGGCATTTCGCTGAAAAAGGCCGACCAGTTTTTTTTCGACAGCAGGTTTCCCAAGGGCCATCAGGGTATCGCAGCGGTCGTCGCACCCAGGGAGTACGCCGACTTCGATGCGATGCTCGAAATCCCTTCGAAGAAGAACGAGGTCCCTTTATTCCTGGTCCTTGACTGTGTTGAGGACCCAAGGAATTTCGGCGCCATTCTCAGGGTTGCCGACGCCGGAGGGGTGCACGGGGTGGTGATCCAGTCGCGCCGGTCGGCGACTCTCGCGCCGGAGGCGATCAAGGCCTCGGCGGGCGCCGCCGAGCATATCCCTGTCGCGATGGTCGCCAACGTCAAGCATGCAATCAGGAGCATGAAAGAGATGGGGCTGCTGATCGCGGGAGCGGAGGCGGAGATAGGGGAGGAAGTCTGGACGACGGATCTGAGCGTTCCACTGGCTTTTGTCGTCGGATCGGAAGGTAAGGGTCTGCGAAGAACGGTGAAGGATGAGTGCGACATCCTCATCAGCATTCCTATGGGGGGCATCGTGAATTCACTCAATGTGTCGGTAGCTGCCGGTATCCTGATTTTCGAGACTTTACGCCAGAGATCGAGTCTAAACAAGAAATAACCAGAAAAAATTCATTTTCTGCCGGTTTTCGCTTGTTTTTTGGGATTGACCATTTTATAATATACTCTTTATATTATTTAGTTGAAAAGTTTAATGGACAACTGTTGCCTTTTCGAGGGAAGACGGCCCTTCTTTGCGGGAAGGCCGTGTCTTTCATTTTTTCAGGTTGCCACCGTAGCTCAGATGGCAGAGCAGCTGATTTGTAATCAGCGGGTCGGGGGTTCGATTCCCTTCGGTGGCTCCAGCAAGTCGGTAAGTTAGCTCATAGCTGATGGCTCATAGTTTGGATAATTTGCTATGAGCTATGAACTATGAGCTTATGCGGAGAGGTACCCGAGTGGCCAAAGGGGACGGGCTGTAAACCCGTTGGCGTAGCCTACGGAGGTTCAAATCCTCCCCTCTCCACCAGCAAAATTAACAGGGCCGATTTTGAGCAAATATTTAAAAAGTGAAGAGTAAAGAGGTGAAAGGCAGATTTTTGAGATGCTCCTTTTTTCGTTATCGCGACCAATCACTCTTTACCGATATAGTTATAGGCGGGAGTAGCTCAGTGGTAGAGCGTCAGCCTTCCAAGCTGAGGGTCGCGGGTTCGAATCCCGTTTCCCGCTCCATAAAGAAGTGATGAGTAATGAGTTAAGAGTGATGAGATCGAAGTGGAAATACCGATCACTCATTACTGTTTCTATGCCCATGTAGCTCAGTCGGCAGAGCACATCCTTGGTAAGGATGAGGTCACCGGTTCGATTCCGGTCATGGGCTCCATAAGTGCATTTTGGCCGCGGAATCGGCTTCGAGATGAGTTGGTTGGAAAGCGCTCGGTTAAAGGCTAACAATAAACATTAGGAGGCGAAATGGCAAAGGCAAAATTTGAGAGGAAGAAACCTCATTGCAACGTAGGGACTATAGGGCATGTAGACCACGGCAAGACGACATTGACGGCGGCGATCACGAAAGTACTGGCGATGAAGGGGCAGGC
>JBECKU010000175.1:0-14213 GCA_040235385.1 Candidatus Sulfobium sp.
TATATCAGAGTGATCTACCGTCGTTTATCTGCTGCTGTCCTGACCCAAGTGCATTATTCAAAGGAGGTTAGAAAAAATCAGATATAAGAGCTATCAAATGTTGACAGGTTTAATACATATCAGCCCACTTTATTCATAAATTTTCAACGATGCCGAAAGGACATAGTATTTGAGCGCCTGCCTGCCGGCAGGCAGGAATGTCCGCCCCGGGCGGATTCGCTCGCCCCGGCGAGTCGCCGAGGAGCCCGAGGCGAAAGCGAAAATATTATGTCCTTTCGTAACCGCCATTGTTTATGAATAATCTGGGCTAGACGTCTTCAGATACATGTTCTATGCGCGAAACTTTGTTGACGGAGGACGCTCTGATGTAACGGAAACCCGTCCATATTAATATGGCACAGAATATAATCCTCAGGTCGTCCTCCGGCAGGAGATTGGCCGCTGTGCCGCCCAGGTAGGAACCGGCGATCACACCGGGGATCAAACCACGGAGCAGGCGCGTTTGCACATTGCCCAGACGAAGGTGCGTCCATGCGCCTGCTATTCCCACCGGGACCATGGTTAGAAGTGAACTGCCCTGGGCGGTATGTTGGTCCATTCCCGCCAAAAGTACCATGACCGGGACCATGATGACCCCTCCTCCCACACCCATCATACCTGAAAGA
The DNA here is from genome assembly GCA_040235385.1 of Candidatus Sulfobium sp. GTDB lineage: Bacteria > Nitrospirota > Thermodesulfovibrionia > Thermodesulfovibrionales > UBA6898 > JBECKU01. The sequence goes on from JBECKU010000175.1 coordinate 666, forward strand.
AAGCCTGTTGCGGCCCCGGTCGTCATCAGCACAAGGGCCTTCATGAATCCTACGTGGCTGATGATGACGCGTGGCAGATGGGGCTTCAGAAGCAGGAGACAGGACATGAGGATAATGAATATCCCGAAGTATCTCTTCAGTTTCCACTCCGGCAAAGAGTTGGCGAAGCGTGCCCCGAAGTGTGCTGTAACAATCGCCGTCGTCGCCAGCAGCACCGCTGCCAGGACATCGACAGCCCCGTTCAGCGTGTATGTTGCGGCCCCGGCGGAACCGATGAAAACGAGTGCCGCGAGGCTCGTTCCGTGGGCGGTGTGCTGAGAGACCTTTGCCATGCGGACCATCAGGGGAATCATCACGACCCCGCCCCCTACTCCCAGCAACCCGCCAAAAATGCCGGCCAGGAGCCCAATGATGAAAGTCATATTTTATTCATTCCGTGAAACCGGATTATGCCCTTCAGATAACAAGGCCTGTCGGAGCCGACACCTTCAGCAGCACATTGAAGAGCAGATAGAGAATGACCACGAAAAGCACCGAGACGACCACCCTGATGTGGATGCGTTCGAAAAGGAGCTTCGAACTCAACATCAGGATGGAAATGAAGATCAGGTAAAAAACAAAGGAGCTGAGGTAGAAGCCGAGATAGTTGAGAAGATAAAGGTATATGACGATCAGCACGAGAGCCAGCAGAATCCTCGGAAACGGATAAGCCGGGGTAGCGGCCTTCTCGGCCCCTTCTTTTTTCCTCAGCGAAATCACCCCCTGTACCAGAAGAATGACGGACAGGACACCCATGGCGAGCAGCGTCGCGACAGGAAACAGAGCGGAAAGGTGGTCCCTTACATGCAATGCGCTATAGATGACGACCGCGCTGAGCAGGACGACTATCGCGGCGCCCACGTCCGCCTTGCCCATCCTTTTTTTCCCGCCGCCCCTGCCCGCGCTGAAAATACCGAACACTATCGAGGCGACCGAAAACAGTATAAGAATGATATTCAACCAGCCCGTAAAGAAATAGTAAAGCATCCCTTTGCCGGCCTCAGCTATCAACATACCTTTCAGCAGACTGTTTTCCGCGATGCCGCCGAGGATGAGACCCATGACGACCGGCGCCGGGGAGAAGCCGAATTTCGTTCCGCCGTACATAAGGAGACCGATCCCGAACATGACGATAACGTCATTGAAGTTGTTGTTCACGCTGTACGTCCCGAAGACCGCAAGGACCACGATAGAGGCCGCCATATAAAGGTCGGGCACCCTCATCACCCAGTGGGAATGGCGGGAGAGCATGATCCCGAAAAGGAGCATCGCCGCCTGCGTCACGAGGAGCGCGCCGATAAAAGTGTGCACGAGATCGCTGTGATAACGGAAAAGGTCCGGCCCCGGAAAAATCCCGTGGATGAGAAGCCCCCCCAGCAGGACGGCTGCAGTGGGGCTGCCGGGAATGCTGAGGGTCAGAAGGGGTACGAGGGAAGGTCCCACCATCGCATTATTGGCAGATTCGGCTGCGGCGACGCCGTCAGGTATCCCCGTTCCATATTTCTCCGGATGCCTGGAAAATTTCTTGGACTGATCATAGGACACTATCCCGGAAACCTGTCCCCCGACTCCGGGTATCAGACCGATAACCGTCCCGACGATAGACCCTATCACCTGGACTCTAACCATTTTTATGGTCGAGACAAACGTTTTGAGAAAAATACCCTTCTCCGCTTTGAACTTGATCTCGGAGCGGGTCTTGCCGTAGTATTCCACGAGCGAAAATATCTGCGGAACCGCGAACAAACCTATCAGCGCCGGGATTATGTTGATCCCGCCTTCCAGCACGTCATGGAAAATAAAACGGAACTCCCCGGTCATGGGGTTCGGGCCGATCGTGCTGAGCCACACCCCGAAAGCCCCGGCGATTAGAGACTTCACCATGTTACCGGAAGACAGGCCTGCGACCACAGTAAGGCCCAGGATGGATATCCAGAACAGTTCCGTGGACCCGAACTTGAGCGCAACCTCCGCCAGGGGTAAGGTGAGGAGTATCATTACGATCATTCCGACCACCCCACCGATGAAGGTGCTTATAAAAGACGTATAGAGCGCCAGTTGGGCCTTGCCCGCCTTGGCCATCGGGTAACCGTCGAGCACGGTCGCAATGTTGGCAGGGGCCCCCGGAATATTAATAAGAACGGCGGATATCGCCCCTCCTGCGACGGAGGATGCATATACGGCCCCAAGCAGTATCAGACCGCTTGTCGGGTCCATATAGAAGGTGAAAGGCACGAGAAGGGCAACGGACATCGTCGGGCTGACCCCCGGCAGCGCTCCCAGGATCAGGCCCCCGAGGGAACCTAGGAGGATAATCGTCATATTGTAAAGAGTAAAAACATGGGGCAAATTATCGAGGAACCCCTGAACGCCTTCAAGCATCGCCGTCACCTCTCGCGAGAAATATGGATCCTACCCGGTAAATCCGTGACCCAAGAAATATTTTCACCGCAGAGGCACAGAGTTCACAGAGATTTAACAGCCTCTGGCGGATTTAGTATAATTTTTGGTTTCCGGTGAGAGGCCGGAAACCAAAAATTTTCCACACTTGTGCTTAATCCTTTAGCCCTGCTTGCCATATCTGATAAAGGCAGTTGATATATTTCGGCCCTCTCCGCAGAAATATATATACACTCTCTCTGCGTACTCTGAGTCTCTGCGATGAACACTTCTTCCATGTTATTTTGTACTGAATTTATCTTCTAAAGGACTAATCCAGATTCAAAAGGGAGAGGGGCGGGAAACCCTCTCCCGACGGATCACTCCTGCTGAAGACCTTTCAGTATTCCCTCCAGGTTGACCTTCATCTTTTTCCACATGGCCGCAACTTCCTCACCTGACATGACCTTCATTCCGCAGCCGGTCATCTCCATCTTTCCGACGACTTTGCTGTCTTTTACCATCTTGCCAAAGGCGTCCCTGAGTTTATTGACTACTTCGGGAGGGGTCCCCGTCGGAGCGGCGATTCCCCTGAGGTTGTTGCTTGTGTCGTCCACGTCGTATCCCAGTTCCTTGAATGTTTTCACATCGGGGAGAAAGGGACTTCTTTCCATATCGGCAACGGCCAGGATTTTCAGGCGGTCCTTGCTGCGGTATGCATCGGAAAGGTTGTTAAAACCGGCCTTGACTTCGCCGCTTATGACGGCAAGGAGAGCCGGCACCCCGCCCTGATGGGGAATGTACCGCCCCTTGATCCCTGCGGCCTTTTCGAATTGCAGAAGCGCTATATGATGCCCTACGTACAGGCCGGCCCCGGAGAAGGTCACCTTCTCGGGGTTCTTCTTTGCATACTCAACGAGATCCTTCACCGAATTAAAAGGGCTGTCTTTCGGCACTACCAGCACGGCGGGGTCCGTGCCCCAGTTGCCTATCGGCACAAATTTATCGATGCCGTATTTGGCTTTCTTCGGATAGACTATAGACTGGGCGATGAAGTGGGGAAGGTTATAAGTAATCAGGTCATAACCGTCATTCGATGCAGACGTGACGGCCCAGTTCCATCCGACCATACCCCCGCCGCCGGGCTTGTTGACGATAACAATGGGCTCGCCCAGATATTTCTCGGCGGTCATTGTCACGATACGCGCCTGGAAGTCCGTAGCGCCACCGGGCGGATAGGTCACCACCAGTTTAACCGGTTTGTCGGGATATTCGGCCCTGGCGAGCGCAGGCACCAAAACTAAAGAGACGATCACAAGGACCATCCCCAGTAAAGAATAATACCCTCTTCCTTTCATCGTACACCTCCGTTTGTTATTCTTCCCTCTGACAGGGAACTGTTGTGTTTTAATTAACATTTCTCCTCCCTCGAACATACGTCACACGAACTTTCTTTTCTTTCCTTTTTTTCCTTTTCCTTGTCTCTCATGAGACGCCTCATGACTTTGCCCTGGGGACTGATCGGCAGCGATTCACAAATTTCGATGAGCCTTGGCACCTTATACGTGGCCATCGTCTTTTTGCAATGGGCTATTATCTCTTCGGAGGTGATCTCTCCGGCATCTTCCTTCGGGACTATAAACGCCTTGACTACTTCTCCGTAGAAACCGTCTTCGACACCTATCACCATTACAAGCCGCACTTTGGGATACCGGTAGATTACCTCCTCCACTTCTCTGGGCCAGACCTTATAGCCTCCGGTGTTGATCATGTCCTTGAGCCGGTCGACGATAAAGAAGTATCCATCTTCGTCCATTTTTGCGACGTCCCCCGTATGAAACCAGCCACCCGCCATCGCCTTGGCGGTCGCATCAGGCTTATTCCAGTATCCCTTCATCAACTGCGGCCCTCTGATGACAAGCTCTCCCTCACACCCCACCGGAAGGTCCTCGCCCGTCTGCAGGTCGATGATCTTGCAGTCTGTATCCGGAAGAGGAATTCCGATAGATCCTTCCTTGGGCCTCTGGATGGGATTGGCATGGGTGAGAGGGCTCGTCTCGGTGAGACCGTAACCTTCGACAAGCACCTCCTTTCCTATCAATTGATCGAATGATTGTTTGACCGCGACCGGGAGCGGGGCGGCATTGGTCCGGCAGGCCTTGAGAGAGGTCATATCACACTTCCGGGCGCTCTCGTTGTTGAGGAGCGCGACATACATCGTGGGAACTCCGAAAAACCGGGTCGCTCCGTACTTCTCAACAGCCCTGGCAACGTTCTCCGCAGAGAACCTTTTCATGATGATCATCGTGGCCCCCGAATAAAGGGGTACATTCATCACCCCGCTCATTCCGCCGCTGTGGGACATCGGGATGGTACAGACACATGTTTCACCGCCCGGAAGGAAATCGTACCAGTGGGCAAATTGCAATGTATTGGCGACTATATTGCGGTGGGTGAGGATTGCCCCTTTGGGGTCCCCGGTGGTCCCCCCGGTATAGAGGAGGACCGCCATGTCTTCAGAAGGATTTATAGTAAAATCCGTTGGTCTTTCTTTCCCGCTTTCGGTCATTTCCTCGAAGGTGCGCGCACACGGTATATCTTCCTTTTTCACTTTATCTCCGGCAGGGGCCGGGACCAGGGGAATCCCGATCTGTTCAGTTATGGACGACGCCAGTCCGCACAGCGCATCAGAAGAGATGAGGAGCCGCGCCCCGGAGTCCCTGAGTTGGTAAGCTATCTCCTTTTCTTTGGCCATCGCATTGCATGGGCTGATCGACGCCCCGGCCAGCCATATCCCGTAATAACTTATTATGATGGAAGGGCAGTTGGGCAGCAGGACTCCGACCATGTCCCCTTTTTGGATCCCGAGTTCCCGCAGGCCCGCGGCAAGGCCATTTGCCTTGCGCCATAGGTCGCCGTATGTCAAACAGGAGATCTCGGTCAGATCTTCGTGGTTGACGAATATCACTGCCGTCCTGTCCGCGTACCGGCCGGCACCCTGTTCGAGAAGCCACGACGCGGGGACGTCCGGATAATTCAGGGATCTGGGTAAATGATCAGGCCACACTTTGAACCACGGCCTGCTTTCTACTGGAGCGCCTTGTCCTTTTTTCATCGGTTCTTCCCCTTATTATGCCTTGCTTAATGTTTTCGTTTCATCCTTGCCCATCAACTTATGCCCGATCTCGAAGGCCCTTTTATTTTCCTCGTGGAACTTGGGAATGACGTGGAGTATACTTTTCAGCACTACATCCGGATCCAGTTCCTCGACAAGATTGGACAGCACACCGAGCATAATCGTGTTTGCGAAAACCGGCCTTCCGAATTCCTTCACGGAAATGTCCTTCGCAGGCACCGGCTTCTGCACGCACGTAAGACTTTCATCCACTTCGGCCACAAAGGCCGGGTCATAAAGTATCACCCCGTCTTTCACAAGATGTTTAAAGGCCTTGTAGGCGGCGAGAGAAAGCGCAACAAAGTAATCCGGAGATTCGGCGATCGGGCTGTCGATCGGCTCTTTCGAAAGCACGATCTGACTTCTCACGTATCCTCCGCGCATCTCCGTACCGTGGCTCTTCAGCATCGTGACTCGGTAGCCCTGCTGGACCGCCGCTTCCCCGAGTATCTGACCGAGCCTCACCACTCCCTGCCCCCCAAAGCCGCTTGCAACAATTTCGGTTCTCGTTCTCATGCCGCAGCAGCCCTCCTTATATTTTCAACGTTTTTCCTGATACTCTCCGAGAATTCCGGCCTGGAATTGCTCGCGTCATGGTAGATGCCGGTGGCCCAGATCGTATTCTCTTTCTCCTGCCCGAGGGGCGCGGACTGCTTCTCTATCCACTCATAGATTTTTATGGTATCCCTTGTCCCGAGCTGCCTGCTGCCGAAATTCGTGGGACAGGGATATACCATATGGATCAGGGAAAGGCCCCTGTTCTCGATGCCCTTCCTGATGCTGTCGACGGCCCTCCTGCCGTCCATGGCGACATGTCTGGCGAGAAACGTCGCCCCTGCGTGTTTGAGCACTCCGAGTACGTCCATTCCTTCACTCATAAGATTATGTTCATACATGCCGTAAGGGCTGCTGTCCGTCCGGCTGCCCTGGGGTGTAGTCCACCCGTATTGCCCGCCGGTCGACATATAGCCGAGATTGTCATTGACGATAATGGTCATATCGGCATTGCATCGGGCGGCGTGCAGAAGGTGAAGCAGCCCGATCCCGAAAGCATCTCCGTCACCGACCGTAAGAATGATCTTTTTCTCGGGAGGCAGTGCGAGCCTCAGACCCCTCGCAATGGCGTATACCCTGCCGTGGGTCCCGGCAAACCCGTCACCTTTCCAGGTGCCGAAGGTCTGCCTTCCCGCACAACCTATAGAGGTGCCCCAGACGACGTCCGCGACTTCGAGGCCCAGTTCATATATGGCCTGGACGACCGCCTTATGGTTGATGCCCAGTCCGCACCCCGAACAGGCCGTGCTCGGTATTTTTCGCGGACGCAGATATTTTTTTGACAGATAATCCATATTACCATTCCTCCACTTGCCACCCCTTGCGCTTCAAGGGCAGGCCTTTGAGTATCTTTTCGAACGTCTCGATCAGGTCTGTGACGGTAGGCAGGTCTCCGCAGCTCCCCATAAAGTGGACTTCGGAGCCCTTTGCCGCAGCGCGCTCCACCTCCCGGACCAGTTGACCGTCCCAGTTCAACTCGACGGAAAGATATTTCGCCGTCCTCTTGAAATGTTCGTCCGGGAAAGGCCAGAGATTAATCAGCCGGAGAGCGCCTACTTTCAACCCCTTCTGCCGCGCCTTCTTCACAGCAGTGTTCACTACCCTGGACGGTGTTCCGTATGAAACCACCACGAGGTCGGGGTCGTCGTCCATAAATTTCTTCTCGTACAGGTCATCGAACAGGTCCTTGTGATTGCGGACTTTGTAAATCAGGCGGTATGCATGTTTATGATGTGCCGCGACCTCTTCGATGTCATAACCTTCTTCCGTGGGCGTCCAGTCGGAGCAGAGCGCCCCCGTATTATGTCCGAGGACCACGGGTGGGATATCGATCTCATCATTGGAGGGATAAAAAACAGGGCCCTTATTGATGCTCCTCGGCCACGTCCTGAAGCCCATCTCCTTCATCTCTCCGTCATTTTCGGGCACGCTGATATCTTCGAACCCATCCGTGATGAGCTGGTCGGCGAGAACGGTGACAGGAGTTCTGAACCGCTCCGCAAGGTAAAACGCCTCGACTATGATCGACATAGCCTCCTGCGCGGAGTTTGGTGCAAGCACGATCGTCTCGAAATTACCGCCCTGTGTCGGATACCGGGTCAGATAAAATTCGCCCTGGCCGGGCGCCCCGGTTATCCCGCTGACAGGTCCTACGCGACCCGAGTTGAGTATGACCAGGGGTATTTCGCATCCGATAGCCCATCCGTAAGGATCGGCATAAAGAATATAGCCGGGGCCTGATGTCGCCGTCATGACCTTGTATCCGCCCAGCGCTCCTCCAATGCACAGATGAAGCGCGGCGCACTCGTCTTCTCCCTGGATGTAAACACCTCCGACTTGGGGGAGCCTATAGGACATGGCTTCCGCAAGTTCGGTGGCAGGGGTTATGGGATAGCCGGCGAAAAAACGGCAGCCCGCGAGGATAGCCCCCTCTGTTATCGCAAAATTTCCTGTCTCCAGATATCTTTTCATCGTTATTCCGCTCCTTTGATCTCTATGCAAAAATCCGGGCAGCCGTAAAAGCATTTCATACAGCCGACGCAGTTTTCAGGGTTCTTCGCTTCATAAGGCCGGTAACCTTTGGCGTTGAACTGTTCGCCCCTGGCAAAGACACCCATTTTGCATATCTTCATGCAATAGCCGCATTCCTTGCAGCTTTCAAAATCCAGGTCCACGGTGAAGAGCCGCTGGTCGCACCATAAACACCTGTCCGCCTCTTTCCGGGCGAGGTAGCTGTTCAAGGTCTTTTCCACGACCTCAAAATTCCCGGCCCTTACTCCCGCGGGAACGCAGGGGACCTCCACACGGGCAGCATTTGCGTCCGTGTAAAAGTCAAGGGAGATTTCACGCTCTTTCGGCGCAAGTGAGAGGTCGATGACGCCGTCTCCTTCCAGGTATCGGTCTATCGAGGCAGCCGCCAGTTTGCCGTGCGCTATGGCCTCAATTATGGAGGCCGGACCGCTGACGGCATCTCCTCCGGCAAAGACCCCTTTCACGCCGGTCGAGAAATCGGCCACATCGACCGGCACGGTGCCCCTGTTGTCGAAGTCGATGCCGAAGCCCGGCCCCAGCACCACCTGCTGACCGATGGCCGATATCACTGTATCGAAAACCTCACTGTAGTTGAATCCGAACTTACATACGGGCCTGGGACGTCCGCTCTTGTCGGGGGGGCCCAGCTCCATGCAGTCGAAGGTCACCTTGAGTGCGCTGTCCTGTCTTTCGATCCGGGAAGGGGCCGCCAGGAATTCAATCTTGACGCCTTCCTCGATGGCCGCGTCGATCTCATCAGGGTAAGCAGGCATCTCGTCTCTCGTCCGGCGGTAATACATCCTGACCTCGGATGCGCCCAGGCGTACAGCGCTGCGCGACGCGTCTATGGCCGCGTTCCCGCCGCCGATGACAGCCACCCTCCTGCCGATGGAAGGGGGATTTCCCGAATTTAGTGCACCGAGAAACTCCAGGGCGCCGATGACGCCATCAAGGTCATCTCCCGGAATTCCGAGGGGAGCGCTCTTCTGCGCCCCGCACGCGATGTACACGGCGTCGTATCCCGATTTGTAGAGGTCCGTGACGGACCCCACCGGAGAGTTCGTCCTGATCTCAACCCCGGCGCTCCTTATCTCTTCGATCTCGGACTCGATAATACTTCGCGGCAGACGGTATTCCGGGATGGCCCAGCGCATCATCCCCCCCGCCTCGCTCTTCGCTTCGAACACGGTCACTGAGTGACCCTTCAAGGCGAGATAGTAGGCAGCGGTCAAGCCGCTCGGGCCGGCCCCGACGACCGCGACCTTCCTGCCGGTGAATTTTCTTCTGGCAATATTCTTCTTCCAGGATTCACCGCCCTTTTCAGCAGCCGCCCTCTTGAGCGCCCTTATCGCGACAGCTTCATCGAACTGACCTTTGCCGCAGCGGATCTCGCAGGGGGCGAAGCAGGCATAGCCGCAGACAGATGGGAAGGGGATCGCCTCCCTTATGACGGCGAGCGATTCATCGAATCTCCCGGCGGCTATCGCCCTGATATATCTGGGCACATCGATCCCGGCGGGGCAGGCCCTCTGACACGCGGCCTGCTTGATGCCGGTCCGCACTCGCAAACATGTTAATTCTTGCATCGAAGAAATCCTCCATTGGATCGGTTTTATACTGATAGAAACAATGTGCTCAGATAATTTGCAATCGACATGCCATGGACTCATTTCTTCCGAAAGATAACTTGTCGGCAGATTTCAGGTCCGCTATATCCGTTTTACCATTCATAAAATAAGGATTTTTAGGTCCCATGCAACTGATTCTTCCCGCTTTCCATCACTGACGGACAGAGAAAAAAGACTGTCTGGACATGTTGATTATCCGGACATGTCTGGAATTAGTACATATATATGTGATAGGGTAATTAAAGAAGAACTGTTGAGGAGTAACCGTAAAAAGTGGATGCACGCCTGCTGCGCGGGAATGACGAAATATTGACTCGCAGGTGTAACAGACTAACAAATAACCCGAAAACGAGGCGACAACATATGAAAACAGAACAGGTTATTGCATTGCAGCTTGACTCCATACCGGAGACAATCCTCAACAGCCTTCCAAGCGGCATAATCTTCTGCGACAAAGAAGGCAGGATACGCTTCATCAACCGGACCTATGCGGACTATCTGGGGGTTGATCAGGGTGAGGTGATCGGCAGGCAGATTACCGAGTACATTCCCGGGTCGAGAATCCATCACGTGATCGAGACCGGTAAACCTGAACTCGGGTTCAAATGCTCGGTCGGGGAGGGGAAAGAAAAGAAGATCCTGATTGTAAATAGGATTCCCGTAAAGGGGGAAGACGATAGCGTCCTCGGGGTCATATCCCAATCCCTTTTCGGCGACATAGGCGAACTCAAAGACCTTTCAGAGAGGCTGGATCTCCTGGAAAAGAAGGTCTTTTCCTACAGGGAGAAAATTAAAAGCTTCCTTTCGCCGAAATATTCCTTGTGCGACATCAGGGGAAACAGCCCCGGCATCATAACGGCAAAAGAATTGGTCGAGAACTATGCGAAAACCGAAGCGCCGGTCCTACTACTCGGGGCCACCGGGACAGGGAAGGAACTCTTCGCCCATGCCCTGCACCTCGAAAGCCGCCGCTACAGAGGCCCCTTTGTCGGCATCAATTGTGCTGCCATACCCCAGGAACTATTCGAATCGGAACTATTCGGATATGAGCCGGGGGCCTTCTCAGGGGCACAGAGAGAGGGGAAGATGGGTCAGATCGAATTGGCCGGCAAGGGATCGCTCTTCCTCGATGAGATAGGCGATATGCCGGTCCAGACCCAGGTAAAACTCCTGAGGGTCCTCGAAGAAAAAATTGTCTACAGGCTCGGCTCAAATATTCCTAAGGAGGTGAACTTCAGGCTGGTTGCGGCTACGAACAGGGACCTCAAGGAGATGATCCAGCAGGGCAAATTCAGAGAAGAACTCTATTACAGACTGAATACCATGACCGTGCAGATCCCTCCGCTCCGCGAAAGAAAGGAAGACATCGCAGTCCTCGTCCGACACTTTCTCAACAGACTGGAACGTTATGACGTTTCCGTCTCGAATGGGGCGATGAACGTCCTGATGAGTTACACCTGGCCGGGTAACGTCCGCGAACTGAAGAATGCCATCGAGAGGGCGGCAAGTCTCTGCAAGGGCGCAACTATAGATATCTCAGACCTTCCGCCGGAACTGGTAAAGGAGAGCTCTCCCGATACTGCCTCCGGAGAGACATCTTACTCTACATCTTTGCCGACGCTTTCAGGCAGCGAGCGGCAGTTGATCCTGGCCGCGCTCAGGGACAATAAATGGAATATGGCAAAGACCGCAAGGGTGCTCGGGATATCGAGGGCCACATTATACGAAAAGAAGAAAAAATTCCAGATCGCCAGACCCTGAAATCGAAAGCATATTTCACCAAAGAGGCACAGAGATTATGATCAGTGCGTTCATATATTTCCGCTGAGAGGGCGAAAATATAAAATATATGGACTGACGCTTCGCAAATTTCAGAAACCGGGCAATTTTGTTTTCCGGCCTCTCACCGGACAACAAAATTGTCTTGGCCTCTGCCCCCCTGTGTCTCTGTGGTGAATTCTTCATGTTTTCAAAAAAACATTTTTGGTTAGTCTTTTTCGTCCGCCATGCCGATCAGCCGGGTCGAAAGGGCCTTTGCAAAATCCTGGTATACCCGTCTGGTAAAATGAAGGCCGTCGGCATATTTCGACTCGCCGCCTCCATAAGAAGAGATGAAACCGGCGAAGTCATGCAACGGAATACCTGCGTCGGCAGTTACTTCTCCGATGATGCGGTTATAAATCGCTATCCGGACGTTCCGGTCCCTGTCCATCTCGAGAAAATTCTCTGAAACAGGGGGAATGTTAGAAAAAACGACCTTCCCGGAGGTCCGTCCGAGGATCCTGTTTATGATCTTTTCGAGATTGATGCGGAACAGTTCGGGACCGATAAAGGGGTCCCCGTCCGGACCCGGCGCGAGATCTCGGTGTCCCGAATAGACATGGATTATGTCCTTGTCTTCCAGCGGCCATTCAGACAGGGACTCGAGGATCTCATCCGTACGGCCGGCGTCCCGGTCCAGCACGGAGACCGAAGCCGTGCCCTTCAGAAAACTTCTCACATACGGGAAGAAAAGCCGGGTGTGCGAGCTTCCGGCGAGCAGGATCTTAAGAATGTCTTTTGGTTGCTCCGTCGGTCCCGACTCCAGGCGCCCAAGGATAAGATCAGGCAGCGAGTCCCTGTTCTCCGGAGTCACTTCATGGAGTTCGATATCGTCTCTGGTTTTGATTTGCCTGATGAATTCATCGCCGCCCAGGGTTATCGTGCCGATCACGATATCAGGCGAATCGAGGGCAACCAATGCCGCCTGCTTGAAAACGCCTGAGAAACATTCCATCTTTCCGATCTCATCGAGGACGATGATATGCATATTGCGAGGTGTGATCGAAGGCACCGCGATCGTCTCGATATTTTCGATGCTGACGCCGTACCGCCGTACGTAAAAATCTGACCGGATGTCCTTATGCGCGAGATAGCCCCTTTTTCCATCGAGGGTCTTCATGACAAATCCGACCCTCTTGCCTCCCACCCGTTCTTCTTCTGTATAGAACCCTGTTACAGGTTGCCGAAGACGTTCGATCACTTTTTTGATGACCGTCGTTTTGCCGGACTGAGGGGCGCCGGTCAGAAAAATATTTTTCTTCAGATCGCTCATACGCACATTGTAACCGATTTTCCGGCCGCTTTAATCCGAAGTGGGCTATTCCGAAAGGCAGTCCTGTCAACTGAGGTTTTGTTTAATCACCCGGTTTACTGTGGCCTCCAGTACGAACACTCAAAATTCCAGACGATACAATGCCTTGATATCCGGTCCTTTTATGGATAATCTTTCCTTATGACTGGGATGGCTTTATGGATCACCGGGCTTCCCGGAAGCGGGAAGAGCACTATAGCGAATGAATTAAAAAAACTCCACCCTGAATTCGTACTACTGAGAATGGACGAGATGCGAAAAATAGTCACTCCTGAACCGTCGTACTCTGATGCCGAGCGGGACCTGGTCTACAGGAGCATCGTCTTTCTCGCACTCAAACTCGTAGAAACGGGACATAACGTCATTATAGACGCCACAGGCAACAAAAGAACCTGGAGAGAACTTGCCAGGAGACTCATCCCACGATATGCGGAGCTTTACCTCCGCTGCTCTCCCCCTGAATGCAGGAGCAGAGAAGAGGAGAGACATGACACCCGGGGAGCGCCTTCAGACATTTATAAAAAAGGAGACAAGGGCTGGCCGGTCCCCGGCATGAATGCGCCTTACGAAGCTCCTGAAAAACCGGAGATCGAGATCGACACGGATTC
>JBECKU010000374.1:0-1163 GCA_040235385.1 Candidatus Sulfobium sp.
TATCTCTACTTCGGCGTCACCAAAGGTATTTATCCACCCCTGATCTTTCTCGGAATCGGCGCCATGACCGATTTTTCCACCATGCTTTCCAACCCCAAGCTCATTCTCTTAGGCGCCGCAGCTCAGATTGGCATATTCCTGACCTTTCTAGGATCTCTTTATCTTGGGTTCAGCCCGGCCCAGTCAGCTTCCATAGGTATCATAGGCGGTGCCGATGGTCCAACTGCCATATTTCTTTCGTCCATGCTGGCCCCGGAACTTTTAGGACCCATCGCAATTGCGGCCTACTCGTACATGGCACTTGTGCCAGTGATACAGCCCCCCATCATGTATCTTTTCACTTCCGCAGAGGAAAGAAAAATCCAGATGAAGCCGCCGCGAGTGGTTTCAAGAAAGGAAAAGATCATATTCCCGGTTGTGGCCTTTTTAATTTGTGCCATGATCGCCCCTGGTTCCATCGCCCTGCTTGGGATGCTTTTTTTTGGCAATCTCCTCAAGGAGAGTACGGTTACTGAACGTCTGGCAGTCTCCGCTCGGCATGCCCTGATCGACATTGTGACAATCCTGCTTGGCTTTACCGTTGGAGCCAGCACCCAAGCACAGATATTTTTAACCCCCAAGTCGGTATTTATATTTGGACTCGGGGCCTTATCCTTTGTTATTGCCACCATGGGCGGCGTGCTGTTTGCCAAGTTCATGAATTTGTTTTTAAAGGAAAAAATAAATCCACTTATTGGGGCAGCAGGAGTTTCAGCAGTACCTGACTCAGCTAGGGTTGTCCAGATGGTCGGCCAGAAAGAAGATCCCAATAACTTTTTGTTGATGCATGCCATGGCCCCTAATGTGGCCGGAGGTATTGGTTCAGCCATTGCTGCCGGTGTATTGTGGTCAGCTCTGGGGAAATTTTAATAACTATCCTTTGGGCAGCGCGGACAGCATTTCTTAAAAAAACAAAGACTAAAAAGCTGTCGCCCTTTCAGGTAGATTTCGGTATGTTTCTTTTATATTTTTCTAAACGTTGATTTTGTTTCTTTAAGGTATCTTTCTGAAATTATAATTAAAATTTGACACAGAATAGTTTGGCTGCAGAGTTAAAAAATGAAAAGTCTCAAAATTGGCGAAATTGAAATTTTCTGGCTCAATGGCGGTGAGTTTGAACTGGA
>JBECKU010000179.1:0-5382 GCA_040235385.1 Candidatus Sulfobium sp.
CGAAATCCTCAGTGCTGTACCCCTCGAAAAAGCCCAGGCTGAATACACAAGGCTTTTCATTTCCTCTTATCCCTCCTTGTTATGCCCTCCCTATGAATCGTACTACCGGGAGGGCATAGTCTACGGCCGGTCGTCGGTCGAGGTGGAGGAATGGTACGAAAAAAATGGGCTGAAATATTCCTTCGAAGGGGAGCCACCTGACTTGCTGAGTGCGGAACTTGACTTCCTGGCTGTCACGAATGACAGCAAATTCCTTGCGAGAATCAAGGAATGGATATTCGCGTTTACGGGACGAGTAAAGGAAAATTCAAAACTTTATGATGTATGTGCCGACGAATTGGAAACTTTTTTAAAGACCGCTCATTCTGCCGAGGATTAATAAACGCCACGTGAAATCCTTAAACTTGAAGCCACAAAAAAATATCAGGGAAAATCTCCTGCTGAAAGCTGCCGATGAACGACGCAATGCCTGATATGGTTTTTGAACTCCTCCTCGAGGAATCCGTAAAAATGCACGGCCATCTATGCCCCGGGCAGGTTCTCGGTGTAAGGATGTCCATCCTGGGGCTAAAAGAGGTGGGAATTGAAGATCCAAAAGGGATTAACGGCAAGAACATAATTGTTTTTGTTGAAATGGACAGATGTGCGACCGATGCCGTCCAGTCTGTCACCGGATGCAGTCTGGGCCGCAGGACGATGAAATTCATGGACTACGGGAAGATGGCAGCGACTTTTCTGAATCTCCAAACGAATAGGTCCGTAAGGGTAGCCGCCAGGGAGGAGTCGCGCCGGAAAGCGGAAGAGTTGTCCCCTTTCGCTGAGAACAAATATGCCGCCCAGGTCGAGGCATACAAGACCATGTCCGATGAGAATCTCTTTGCCGTAAGGGAAGTGAAAGTTAAGATAGATCCCGAAGACAGGCCGGGGAGACCATTGCGAAGAATCAGATGTGATTCCTGCGGTGAGTACGTTCAAGACATGCGAGAGGTTTACAGGGACAGAAAAGTCCTGTGCGTACCGTGTGCTGGATTGGGATATTATGAATATCTCGGGCAGGATATTTTTTGAATAAGCGTTATGCAGAAATGCCATAACGATGATGAGGAGAAAAGTCGCGGCATTTCACGGTGTTACCGACATCCTCAAAAAATAAAGAAACCCCCTGAATCTCTGATTTTACTTATATATTCAGGGGGTTAAATGGTCGGAGCGACCCGATTTGAACGGGCGACCACTCGCACCCCAAGCGAGTGCGCTACCAGGCTGCGCCACGCCCCGATTTACTTGATACTGCTTAAAATCTCTCTCAGTCTTTTCTTGACAAAAACTAAAACTTCGGCGGGGTCCTCGGATTTCCTTGTCTTCTCCTCGGGAAGGCTTTTCAAACCCGTGACATTTATGTCACCTTCTTCGAAACGTTTTCTGACTCCCTCAATAGTATACCTTTCCTGATATAACATTTTCTTGATCTGGATTATCTGATCAAGGTCCTTCTTTACATATACCCTTTGGCCTGATTTGTTTTTCCTCGGCCTCAAAAAAGGAAATTCCGTCTCCCAATATCGCAAGACATAGGTCTCCACGCCCGTTATCCTGCTCACTTCTCCTATCTTGTAAAACAGCTTATCGGGTACCGGTAGACTTGGTCTCTGATTTTCCCTCGCGGTTCTATGCATCCAATTTATCCAGTTCCTCCTTCAACTGGTTGCTCACTCTGAATGTAATCACCCTCCGGGGGGTTATTTCCAGATCTTGTCCGGTCTTGGGATTTCTCCCACGCCGGGCCATCTTTTTTCGCACATTAAAAGTTCCAAAACCGGAAATCTTTACTGACTCACCCTCCGTAAAAGTCTGCTTCATCGTATCAAAGAGAATTTCAATGATATCCTGGGCTTCTTTCTTCGAAAGACCTACTTTCTCAAATATGGCGTCGACAAGATCGGCTTTGGTCATATATCTCTCTACCCCCAAACAATTTTTTTAATTATATTAAGGAGATAGCCTGTTGTCAAGAAGAATTTAGTTTAAATTTCCATATTCACTATTTTTTCTTAGTCGTTTCGCCTATATGCTATTATATATCTTATCGTTGAGGAGGAACAAATGTCATATAAAGATTTAAGGGAATTCATAGAAGTTCTCGAAAATAAAGGTCTTATGGTACGGGTCAAGACTGAAGTCGACCCCATTCTCGAAATCAGTGAAATCACGGACCGGATGTCGAAAGCTCCCGGCGGGGGAAAAGCACTATTTTTTGAAAAAGTAAAGGGCTCATCCTTTCCGGTGGTGACCAATCTTTTCGGGTCCTTTGAACGTATGAGCCTCTCTCTCGGGGTGGACAAACTCGATGACGTGGCCCGCAGAATAGAGAATCTTTTAAAACAGGCTCCCCCAAAGAGTCTCATCGAAAAGATCGCCCTGCTCCCCAAACTGCTTGAGTTTTCAAAATTTTTTCCGAAACAAATAAAGAACGCACCCTGCCAGGAAGTAATAGAGAAAGATAACCCCGACCTCGGAAAGTTTCCTGTCATCAAGTGCTGGCCGAAGGATGGACAGCCTGAAAAAGAAGTCAGAAGTCAGTCTCCTTCGGCGACCCGCCGAGGCGGGATGTCGGAGGTCGGGAATGAAGGTAATGAAACAAATGAGGGCCGTTTTATCACCCTGCCTATGGTATTTACAAAGGATCCGGAAACGGGACGTCCTAACTGCGGGATGTATCGCATACACATTTATGACGGAAAGACAACAGGTATGCATTGGCACATTCATAAGGACGGCGCGAGGCATTATGATAAATATACGAAGCTCGGGAAGCGCATGCCCGCTGCTATCGCGGTAGGCGGAGACCCTTCGGTCATTTATGCGGCGAGCGCCCCGCTGCCTGAAGCAGTCGACGAGATGCTCTTTGCCGGCTTTCTCAGGAAAGCTCCTGTTGAGATGGTCAGGTGCATCACTTCCGACATAGAAGTCCCCGCACACAGCGAAATGGTCATTGAAGGATATCTTGACCCTGGTGAAACGAGAATCGAAGGTCCTTTCGGAGACCATACAGGTTTTTATTCACCTGCGGAAGCGTACCCGGTATTTCATGTTACCTGCATCACACACAGGCGCGACATGATTTATCCGGCTACCCTGGTCGGAAAACCGCCCATGGAGGATTGTTACATGGGTAAGGCAACGGAACGGATCTTTCTTCCTCTCATCAAACTCGATTTTCCTGAGATTACTGACATCAACCTTCCGATGGAAGGTGTTTTCCATAATTTCGCTATTATTTCCATCAGGAAAAGTTATCCCGGCCATGCAAAGAAGATTATCAGCGGTCTGTGGGGAAAAGGTCAGATGATGTTCGCAAAGCTTCTTATCGTTGTAGACGACGACGTGAACGTTCAGGATCTGTCGTATACCGCATGGAGGGTACTGAATAATGTCGACTGGAAGAGGGATACCGTCTTCGCAGACGGACCGCTTGATGCATTGGACCACGCGGCGAACTGGCCGCGCTATGGCTCGAAAATGGGGATAGACGCGACAAGAAAGACACGAGAAGAAGGCATGATGAGAGACTGGCCGGAAGAACTCTTCATGTCAGAGGATATCAAGAAGCTCGTAGATGCCAGATGGAAAGAATACGGGATCGATCTCTCTAATTGCTCATAGCCCGCAGTCTGTTGACGCCATACTTTCAGGCGACTAAAATATCCGGATGGACCGAATGGAATATGCGCGCCTCAAGAACTTTTTTATCCGCTGGCTCATCAATACGATCGCCATTATGATTGCAGTTAAGTTCGTTCCGGGAATCGAATACGTAGGCGGCTGGTGGGGAATACTTCTTGTCGGGGTAATCTTCGGTCTTGTAAATACATTCATTAGACCGTTTATCAAGCTTTTTACTCTCCCCCTTCTCGTTGTGACTCTCGGTCTTTTCACCTTCGTGATAAACGCCATGATGCTGAGCGTCACGTCCTGGATAGCCGGACAGTTCAATCTGGGCTTTCAGGTCGAAGGATTTAAACCGGCATTCTGGGGGGCACTGATAATAAGTCTCGTAAGTTTAACCCTTTCCTGCCTTCTGCCCCCGGAACAACCCGTCCAGTACCGGAACCGATACTAGTGTAGTGCATCCTGCGCTTCTTTACACTCGTCATTGCGAGCGAAGCGAAGCAATCTCCTTTTTCACTGCCGTGATTGCTTCGTCGATTCTATCCTCGCAATGATAAGAGACTTATGATTCACTACACTAGTCTCTTAGAACGAAGTTCCGTACAAAAAGAATCTGACTTCAGAATTTTAACCACGAAGGCATTGAGACACAGAGGGAAATCAATGATAAGAAATGCAAATAAATATTGTTTCCCCTGTTCTTCTTCGTGCCTTAGCGTTCTCCGTGGTGAAAGAGTCCCGGCTCCGCCGGGTTGGAATCACGGCGGACATTTTGCACAGACCGAAGTAAACAGAGCGGTGCTCAGATAACGGTCTCCCCTGTCAGGGAGTATTACCACAATTGTTCCCTCGGCGAGGCTGCCGGCCATTTTCAAAGCCCCGGCGACAGCGGCGCCGCTGCTCATGCCTACGAAAAGTCCTTCCTTCAAAGCAAGCATTCTCGTCGTCTCGAAGGCCTCATCGTCCTGCACATTGATTTTCTCGTCCAGGAGGCCGGGATTATAAATTTCAGGTACGATTGACTCCTTCATGTTCTTCAATCCCTGTATTCTATGGCCAAGGAACGGTTCGACACCGACCACTTTTATTTTATCATTGAATTCCTTCAATCTTCTTCCCGCCCCCATCAGGGTTCCGCTGGTGCCGAGTCCCGCGACAAATATATCCAGGTCACCATTTGTCTGTTCGATTACTTCTTTTCCGGTTGTTTCATAATGTGCCTTTATGTTGGAGAGATTATTGAACTGGTTCGGCATAAAATATTCCCCGGATGACCCGTTCATAATCTCGTGGGCCAACCTGATCGCGCCGTCCGTCCCTTCCTGCCCAGGACTGAGGACCAGTTCTGCTCCGAGCGCTTCGAGAACTTTCCTCCGCTCAAGGCTCACGCATTCCGGCATAACAAGCTTGACCTTGTATCCCTTTGCCGCACCCACCATTGCCAGGCCGATGCCCGTATTCCCCGAAGTCGCCTCCAGGATGGCAGCTCCGGGTCCGATGAGACCGGCGGCCTCCGCGTCCATGACCATATAATATGCGATTCTGTCTTTGACCGACCCGCCGGGATTGTTCCCTTCGAGTTTGGCCAGAATGGTCACGGAAGGATAAGGATTGATCGCCTCGAGTTTGACAAGCGGCGTATTTCCGATGCAATCGAGAACTCCCATATGTACCCCCTCTGCTTAATATCACGAATATAACAAATTTTGGAGC
>JBECKU010000194.1:0-12123 GCA_040235385.1 Candidatus Sulfobium sp.
AGGGGCCATGTACTGGGCGTCGTTACCGCCGCAGTCATAATCCGCCATCTGCATCATCCCGTTTTTCAGAATGTTCTTTTTTGCATCAAAGAAGCCCACGGAGTTGGGGTCATAATTTGGGCTTGACGGATCTGAGCTTGAATGGCATGATACGCAACCGCCTCTCTTGCTCCCGCCGAGGGCCCATTCCTTCTCAACAATACCGTGTGATGCATCGAAGAAGATCGGAAACAGGTTCAGCCTGGGCTCGAGATAGGCCCCGTGTGTGGCGTATCCTGCGCCTGCGCCCTCAAGCTCATTCGCCATGGCTTCTATCTTGGCCTTTGATTCGATCTTGAGCGGATCGGTAAGCTGGAAGCCCTGGAACGCGGGGTGCTCATTGACACCATTCAACCTTATTCCAAACGACGGATTAGCCGCAGAAACAAGCGCCGCCGCCGCAGTAATATCCCTTGTCTTGGCAGGCATCCATCCGGCGAATGCGCCGGTCGAATCCTTGATCGCGCCCAGCCAGATCGGAAGTGAGGAGGGCAGGACCGGGATTATCTTTGTCCCTTCGGGCGTGGAAGACCATGCCCAGAGAGGAGACATAGGGGATGCTGATCCTTCCATGAAGTTAAAGGCAAAATCGAAGTGGTTTGCGTTTCCATTGGCGCCTTCGGCTTGCCTGAAGGCGCCTGCTGTCCAATCTCTGAACAACAGCCTTCCCGGAGACGAATAGACTTCCGGTATATGACACGTTCTGCAATCTATCTTCTCAATGTGAAATGCGGGAAAACTCCCATGAGTTGGAATGGGCGCAGATCCTGTATTGGGATGTGTTCTTTCAATATGACATCCTGAACATGTCACTGTTCCGTCCAGGCTGTCGTTGGCGTGTTCGAGGTTGCTGTAACCCTGTGCGATTTGGTGGTCGATTTTCTGTATGTCTGTAATAGCAGGGTACGTGTAGGACTGGCCATTGCCGGAGATTGTTCTTGCCGGGATAGGATTCGAAGGAGTCGCTGTGATCCCATAGTGGCATGTCGCGCACTTAACGCCACCGGCGTCATGAACATCAACATCCGGCATCTTATCGACAATCTTATTGGGTACCCCGGGGGCCTCGAAGATTGCCATCGGATTGGTCTGGAGGTCTGCTCCTGCCAGTGTATTACACGCGTCCTGAACGCTCGGCATAGCGCATACGCCTCCCGTATACCAGGCAATGGGACCGCCGTTCATATAGCTGAACATTGAGCAGCCGAAGCAGATTCCGAAGCCGAACCTGTCCTGGCTGCCGTATCCGGTCTTGTGGGACCTTTTGCCCATGCCGGTCTTACATCCGAACTCGTTCCACTGGGTATCGTTGGCGCAGTCTGTTGCACAGGTTCCGTCAGAGGCGATCTCGTCGAAATCAAACGCCTGTCCTGGAGGGGTAATCCTGAAGAAGTTGCCATAACCGGATATCATTCCTCCGAAAGACTGTGCTTCGCCCGGCAGACCTATGCTGTCGGATTCGTTCCTGGCATGGCACTGCGCGCAGTTTGTGCTGTTGGGCACAGCGGTGATGCTGGCAGCAGGGATAGTCGTCGGGATATTGGAGAGGTTACCTGTTGTCAGGTCAATTGTTGCACCTATGCCTGCCGTAGCGGCCTTACTGAAGAATCCTTCCTCTATGGCAGCATTCCTGTTAAAGGAGTCGTAAATCGTACCGGGAGTGAAGGTGAAACGCGAGCCGTTACAGTAGGGATCATCCGCCGGACCATTGCCGCTGGTTGCGCATTCTATAGATTTATACCATGCTGCACCGGCCCTGGTCTCGGTCATATGACACATCAGGCAGTCGACTTCTGCATTGTTGTCGCCGCTAAGCTGCGGGACTGTGTCGGTCGCCGCCAGCACAATAGAACCTCCGCCGGCTTCACCCACGCGAGGCGCCTTATATATATACAGCCCACCGATATCAGTGGAGGCGGGATCGCCATATTGCAGCATGTCTCTGTCATATTCCATCTGTCCGCCGCCCACGTGACAAACTCCGCATTGTTTTGCCCAACTGGCAGGAGGCGTTTCCATTTCTCTTAAAAGACCGGAAGCAGTATTGTCTACAACATTTTTTGCCGCCAACTGGCGGTTAGAGGGTGGTCAAAACCTGCCCCACATGCCGGGACTGCTGATTGTGGCAGGACCCCAGATCTTATTCTGTTCGATGGTTAATTCTTCGTTCCTGCCCATGTCGCTATGTTTGCCTATGGAAACACCGTGAGCATAGGACTTGACATCATAATTCATATAATTGACTTTTCCCGCGGAATCCAGATAGCCCTGAACTTTGGTGACTATCTTTTCACCGGAACCATAGTCGTGACAGCCGCCGCAGGTAGCTTTAGGACTGTACCCGTCGGTGGCCAGATTTTTACCTGGCGCCGGCTGCAAAGTGACATCGCCGCCCGGATGGGCTGCAATTGCCAATGAAGAAAATATGAGAAATACCGTCAGGGCAATAGCCGCTATCGGTATCTGCGATTTTAATATTTTCATATGCATGTCTCCATAATGTTAGATTTTTAAATTTCACCGGGCTTTCGAAGCCCAATGCAGTCCGTTTCCATTAATTTCTTTGTGTTGTCCCACCTCCTTCGATCTGCCATTTTTGATACGGGGGTACACAGTAATTGGCAAGCGGTATGCCAAGTTGCGCAATTTCGCAATAATGTAGTTTACCTTGTAATATAACTATCTGATTTTATATTGATATTTTCTTTGAATGTGTATCATTAAGATCATGATTGAGAATAGTGCCTTCAGACGAGCCGGGGTTATTTCACCCCAAAAAAATAAATTTTAGTCCACCTCACTCCCTTGAAATTCTCAAAAAAAAATAGAGGCTTTTTTGAGAAATAATATCTTCATGCACTTGACAGGACAGGGAGGATTTTGCATCCAGATAAGTTTCGAAACTATTGATTTGCTAAATATTAGATGTTATTATAAGATAATTTTCCCGAGACGGTTACTGAGCCTTGTGAAAGGTCGGTATTCAGTTCCGACTCTAAAAAACCTTCGTTTAGAGGGATTGGTGGAAAAAAGAAGGGAAAATCATGGTCGAGCCGGGCAGATCGGAACAGAAATCTTTGGGGAAGGACATACGCATGAATAACTCCCTATCATCCCCGATCCAGAAAAAAAGTTTGATCGTCGATGACGAAGCTATGATCAGGCTTTCCCTGAAAAAGCTCTTCGAGAAGGAAGGCTTTATAGTTCAGACCGCAAGTTCAGGTGCTTCCGCCCTGAGAATCCTCGAAAACGAGACCCCGGACATTGTCGTCATGGATGTGCGTCTACCCGATGCCAGCGGAATTGATCTCCTGAAAACCATAAAAGGGGTAAATCCGGAAATACTGGTCATAATGATAACGGGACATGCCGACATAAAAAGCTCGGTCGAGGCGATGAAGACGGGGGCTTATGACTTCCTTGAAAAGCCTCTTGATTTTGCGGATATCGGAAATACCCTCCGCTCTCTCAAGGAAAAAAAGTCACTGGAGAGCGAAGGTACTGGTGACTTCATCTATGCAAGCGACAAGATGAAGGAAGTCGTGAGGATTGCTGACAGCCTCGCTGCCAAGTCCGACGTAACGATCCTTGTGCTCGGTGAAAGCGGTACGGGGAAGAATCTCCTCTGTAGAAGGATCCATCAGGTAAGTTCCCGAAGGGATAAGCCTTTCGTGGAGATCGGCTGCTCTAACATACCGGACCATCTGCTGGAAAGCGAGCTCTTCGGATATAAGAAAGGTGCGTTTACTGATGCGAAGGAAGCTAAGAAGGGGCTCTTTGAACTTGCTCACGGCGGTACGGTGATGCTTGATGAGATCGGCGATATGCCGTACCAGATGCAGTCGAAAATCCTTACTCTTATCGAAGAAAAAAGGTTCCGGAGAATCGGGGGGCTCGATTATATTTATGCCGACGTGAGGATACTGGCAGCGACAAACAGGGACCTCCCCGAACTCGTTCACGACAAGAAATTCAGACTCGATCTTTATTACCGGCTCAATGTCGCGGCGATCGAGATTCCCCCTCTGAGGGACCGTAAAAATGAGATACCTTTGCTCCTTCAATATTATTTCGAAAAGAGCGGTGAAAAATACGGCTTAAAACAGAAAGGCTTATCTGCGGGGGCAATGAAGTATTTGCAGGAGTACGAATGGCCGGGCAACATCAGGGAACTCAGGAATGTGGTCGAGAGGGTAGTCATTTTGTCAAAGGGGGAGAAAATCACGGAACAGGAGATCAAACCATGTCTTTTCCCGGCGAAAAGGCAAGAGGCAGCGCCGGATGAAAGGGGATTGGACACCCGAAAGGGAACATCTCTCAAGGCCATGGAAGAAACTCTGATCAAGGCGGCCTTCGATCTGACCCATGGCAATCAGAGGGAGACGGCGAGGTTGCTCGATATCAGCAGGGACACACTCCGATACCGCCTCAAAAAATTGGGATTGACGCGTAAGAGACAGGAGAAGAAAGAACATGAATGAGCCGGCGGAAGGCAAATCGCGCAGGAAAATCCATATCTTCCTTGAGAAGCTGTGGACAAAGAACTATCTCATTGTGTTTCTTGTCCTTTGGACATTCCTGGTTGCCGCTTCGGTAATCTGGAATTTTTACAGGAATCACGAAGAGACGGTCGAGCGGGCCCGTATTGAGGCTCAGACCATTTTTCAGCATAACCTGGCGTACAGACGGTGGAATACGGCAAACGGGGGCGTCTACGCAAAAGTCACGGATAAGAATCAGCCGAACCCTTATATTATTTCTCCCATGAGAGATATCGAAATGTCGGACGGGTCGATGCTTACGCTTATAAATCCTTTTCAGATGACAGAGCAGGCATATGAGCTGTTAAGCAAACAGTCGCCTTTGGCCTCTATTAACCGGACGATCAGTCTGAAACCCCTTAATCCCGATAATGCTCCTGACCGATGGGAAGAAAAGGCCTTGCATGCATTTGAAGAAGGCAAGACGGAATTCAGCGAAATTACAGAGATAGACGGGCGCACTTATATGCGTGTTCTAAAGCCTTATATAACGGAGGATGGATGTCTTAAATGTCACGGCTGGCAAGGCTACAAGGCAGGCGATATCCGGGGCGCTATGAGCATAGCTGTTCCGATGGAACCCTATTATGTGGCTTCGGGCACAACGGCAAGGATTACTCTTATAACTCATCTTTTTCTCTGGCTGATTGGGGCGGGAGCCATTGTTTTGTTCTCCGGCGGTCTGCGACGCTATCAGAAAGAGATTGAGGAAAGCGAGCGGAAGTTCCGTATAGTCTCGGAATTTGCCTATGACTTCGACTTCTGGATACGTGAGGACGGCGAATTCGTTTTCATGTCCCCATCATGCGAGCGCATAACGGGTTTCAGACAGCATGAATTCATGGAGAACCCCGCTCTCCTAAATGCCATTATTCATCCTGACGACAGTGCTGCATATAATAATCATATTGACGATTTCAGAGCGCTCCTGCATGAGGAAATGGAATATCGCATCGTGGGGAAGGACGGTCGGGTGCGATGGCTGTCTCATGTCTGCGGACCCATTTATGTCAATGGAGAATTTCTCGGCAGAAGGGTTAGCAACAGGGACATAACCGAAAAAAAGAAATTGGAAGATAAGCTGCTGCGGTCCAAAAAGATGGAGTCGCTCGGACAATTCGCCGGCGGAATAGCCCATGATTTCAATAATGTTCTGACCGCAATCGGCGGATTCGCTCATCTTCTCCGTTTTGACCTTGAAGACAAGGATAAAGATTCCGCGGAATGTATCGAACAGATAGCTCTGGCCGTCAAATTCGGGAAAAACCTCACGTCCAATCTTCTTACTTTCGGGCGTAAACAGATTATCAGTCCGGTGAATGTGGAACTGACCGATATTCTGAACACCATATCGGACATGCTGAAAACGCTTATTCCGGAAGAAATAGCATTGAAGATTTCTTCATCCGATGATGAAGGGCCGGTCTTTGCCGACCCTTATCAGATAGGTCAGATGATTATCAACCTCTGCATGAATGCCAGGGACGCAATGCCCCTCGGCGGTGAACTGCATATCGAAACGGGCTTCGCCCGCTTTGACGGGGAGTATTCCGGTCGATTCGGCCCCGTGCCTTCGGGAGCTTACATGATGCTCTCCGTGCGTGACACAGGGACGGGTATGGACGAGAAGACCATGGATCACATTTTTGAACCTTTCTTTTCCACGAAGCGGAGCGGGAAGGGGACAGGGTTGGGGCTTGCGATCGTCCGCAGCATTATCGAACAACACAATGGCTTTATCGATATAGGGAGCGAAGTGGGTAAAGGGACGACCTTCAAGATTTTCTTTCCGATATCCGAAGGCCATAAATATGAAATGCCGGCGGATGAAAAGGAGCAAAAGACCGGGACTTCGGGGACAGGAACTTTGTTGGTGGCAGAGGATGACGAATTGGTCAGAGAATTTCTCCGAAAACTCCTTGTCGGGAGGGGTTACGCGGTGATCCTCGCTGAAGATGGGGAAGAGGCAATCCGGAAATACCTGGAATACAGGGATTCTATCGACATGCTTATATTGGATGTCATGTTGCCGGGGCGCAACGGAAGCGAAATCTATGACCGCATTAAGTCTGAAAGACCTGATATAGCAACCCTGTTCATAAGCGGCTACACCGACGATATCATTACCGCAGCCGGCGTTTACGGAGAAAATCTTCAGTTTTTGTCCAAACCGCTCGATGCGGAGGAGTTGCTCGGAATAGTGGCAGCAAAAATATGCAGGATATCGGCGTCGTTCGCGGCGTGAAGGAGGAAAAGCCGCTCACAACCGGAAAACCAGGCTGATACTCATTCTGTTTTGTCCGATGGCCAGGGTCAAAAAGAATATTTTCACAGTGTCGGCTTTTTCTCTCGCTCTTTTCGGGTCGACGTTTGAAATCTGCATCTGAAAAAAATGGAGGTAGGATGAGAAAAATATTTATTGCTTCTGCTATTGCAGTCACTCTAACAGTTCCCTTTATAACGGGGATGTTGAACATCCCTGGAGACGGCTTCAGTAATAGTGAGGCCTGGGCGGCGCAGCAGGCCGAGGAACCTTCCGGCCGGATAATTACTGACGAAGAGGCGGGAAAGGTAGAGGAGGTGCAGCGGGCCGATGAGAAGCGGCTCAAAGAAGCCAAGAGGGACGCGGAAGAAGCGAGAAGAATAATCGTCGCCAGGGTGAACGGTGTGGACATCACCATGTTTATGCTTGTGAGAGCTATGAACAGAATCGCTCCTCAACACGTAAAGAAGGGCGATGAGGCGACCCCCGAGATGACCGAACAGATAAAAAAAGATGCCCTCGACATGCTTATACTTGAGGAACTGGCCGTTCAGCAGGCGATAAAAGAGGGCATAATTCCGGCTGCCGAAGAAATCGAAAAGGTGGTGAGCCAGATCCGGGAAAGCCTGGGATCTGAGCAGGCTTATCAGGCGTACCTCGATAAATCATTCCTTACTGAAGATATGTTGAAGAAACTGATAGAGAGGAGCCGGCGTTACGAGCTGATTACCGCGCGGGAAGTCTATGGAAAAGTGATTATGGATGAGAAGCTCCTTCGGGAGGAATATGAAAGGGAGAAAGAGAGGTTCATACTTCCGGATAATTTTTTGGTCGAAGATGTCTTTTTTATGAATAAAGACGAGGATGCCGCACGGGCAAAGGGTTACGAGGTCCTTAAGCTCATAAAAAAGAAGAATAACGATGTCTGGAAGCTTGTGCTTGATGGGACCTTCATAGTAAGGAAGATTAGAATAAGCGAGGAAAGATACCCTGAAATATACAAGACCATGAGAGATATGAACGTCGGCGATTTAAGCGATGTTATAAGAGAAGCTGATGGCTTTCATATCATAAAGGTTGCCAAGAAAGAACATTCCCGCCAGGCCACTTTCGAAGAGGCAAAGCCCGCCCTCGAGCCGAAATCCCTAGTGCTCGCCCAGGATCAGAGAAAAAAAGAATGGGAGAAAGAATTAAGAAAAGGCGCAAGGATCGAGATATTGCTCGACGAGCAACAGAAAAAATAAGAAAAAGTCCCTTTTTAGCACCTGATGGTTCCCGGTGCCTATGGTCATCAGCAACGCCATAGATGTGGCATGATTGTTGCTCTTGAAAATGCGATGACTCCAAAGAGGACCAAGAATATTCTCATTGTAGACGATGATCATTTAATATGCTGGGGGCTCGAGAAGATCCTATCCAGAGAGAATTGCCGCGTGACCTCGGTGAATAACGGTGCTGATGCAATCTCCGAGATTAGCAATTTTCCCTATGGGTCTGTTTTCCTCGACATCAATCTCCCCGATGCCAGCGGCCTCGACATGATAAGCAGGATCAGGGAATTGTCTCCCGATACGAAAGTTGTTATTCTCACCGGAAACGATACCGATCAGAACAGGGAAAAAGCTTTTGAAGAGGGGGCATTTGATTTTATTGCGAAGCCTTTCGATCTTTCCGACATAAAGAAAATAATCGAAAGGATGTTTGACGGTCTTCAGACCCTGGACGGACTGCCCGAAAATCCCGTCATTTAATCCCGTACTTCTTCATACGGTATCTGAGGGTGTCATAGCTGATATTGAGAAGCTTGGCCGCTCTTGTCATGTTTCCTCCTGCCT
The DNA here is from genome assembly GCA_040235385.1 of Candidatus Sulfobium sp. Lineage (GTDB taxonomy): Bacteria > Nitrospirota > Thermodesulfovibrionia > Thermodesulfovibrionales > UBA6898 > JBECKU01. The sequence continues at coordinate 8,679 of JBECKU010000194.1, forward strand.
TGACAAGGGTATCCTGGATCATCTTTTTTTCCACATCGAAAAGAGACATGCCGGAATCGAGAGCCGGCGACTGGACCGAAGGGCCGTCTGACCGGATCTCAAGCCTTCTGTATATATGTTCCGGAGTAATAGAGTCCGTGTCTTCGAGAAGGCATACCTTGGCAAAGAGACTTTTCAATTCACGACAGTTCCCCGGCCAGTCATAAGTCTTCAGTGCTTCCACGGCTTCGGGCGAGAGATTCATGTCGGGCTTACCGAATTCATTCTTGTATTGGCGGAGGAAATGCTCGGCGAGCACCGGGATGTCTTCCCTCTTTTCTCTGAGGGCGGGAAGTTTGAGGCTGAACATATTAAGCCGGAAGAAAAGGTCCTGCCGGAATTTTCCTTCCCTTTGGAGGGCAATAAGATCCCTGTTTGTTGTGGCAATTACCATTACATCAAAGGGGATTTCTCTGGTCCCCCCGATTCTTCTTATCGTCCTGTTTTCAAGTACCCTCAGAAGTTTCGCCTGAAGGCTCAGATCCATATCACCTATCTCATCGAGTACGAGTGTCCCTCCATTCGCTTCCTCAAAGAGACCTTTTTTGAGCCCCTTGGCATCGGTGAAAGCTCCCTTTTCATGCCCGAACAATTCGCTCTCGAGGAGTCCGTGGGGGAGGGCGGCGCAATTGATTGCGATGAAAGGCTTCATATACGCCGGACTGGCACTATGCACGGCCCTGGCGATGAGTTCTTTCCCCGTGCCGCTCTCCCCCAGAATCAGGAGTGTGGACACTCTCTGTGTGGCAAGTTTCCTGACCTCTTCCATCAGCAGCAGCATGGAGGAAGATTGTCCGGTCACAATGTTGCATAGTGAATCGTCCCTGTAAAGTTTTATCGTTCTTCTGAGGTCTTGAGCTTCGAGAGCATTTCTCACGATAATCTTCAGTTTATCTATCTCGAAAGGCTTGGTCACATAATCGTAAGCGCCTAGTTTAAGGGCATTGACCGCGGTCTCCGCGGAATCGTCGGCTGTGAGCATAATGACGGGACAGTCGCCGTTGTTGGTCTTAAAAGCTTCCAGGATCTGCAATCCACTGTTGTTCGGCAGATTTACATCGAGGATAAGGAGGTCGGGATGACTGGTTTCTATCCTCTTCGATACATTGTCCAGCCCCGAATCCGTGACCACTTCATACCCCTCCTTCTTAAAGCCCTGGGAAAGGACCAACAAGAGTAGTTCGTCGTCTTCGACTATATGTATTTTGGCTGCATTATCTTTTTTCATGTCTGCTTCCCCGTTTTACGTTGTTATTTTTCTTCAGGAGGCGGCTGATCCTCGCTGCCGATCACGGATCTTTCAGGAAGAGCTATTGTGAAAGTTGTGCCCTTGCCTACTTTGCTCTCAACCTGTATATGCCCACCGTGTCTTTCCACTATCCCTTTTGTTATAGACATGCCGAGGCCTGTTCCTTTGGCCTTGGTAGTAAAAAAAGGCTTAAACAGTTTTTCCAACTTCTTATCGTCCATTCCCGTCCCTGAATCGGAAATAGTGATCAAGACCGATGAATCGTATATCGACGTCCCAATCCCCAGAGTCCCTCCGTCGGGCATGGCGTCATATGCATTGAGAACGATATTCATAACCGCCTGCTGCAGTTGCATAGGGTCGACCATAATTTCAGGGATATCGCCGGCGAGCGACTGCTCTATTGTTACCGAACCGTTTTTCAAAGACTGCGAAGAGACCGCCCTGATGAAAGATACGGTTTTTTCCACGACGTCATTGATATTGGACAACCTGTATTCAGGGTCTTTAGGTCGTGCGAAATCCAGAATTTCCTTGATAAGTGATTCCATCCGTTTTATCTGCATAAAAGAGGCGTTCGCGATCTCCTCTTCGGATTGTGAGAGGTTTTTGTTTTCCAACAGCATTTGGAGGGCTATTTTGATGCCTGTCAGGGGGTTCTTGAGTTCGTGAGTAATAGACGCAGCCATTTCTCCCACGATTGTCATTTGTTCGGCCCTCTGCATCTGATGCATCTGATCGTTCAGGGACTGGGACATATCATTGAACGAAGCGGCGACTTCTCCGAACTCGTCCTTCAGACCCTCGATCCTGTAAGTCAGGTCCCCGGATTTCAGATGACGTGTTGCATTCAGCAACTCGTTCACCGGACGGGTAAAGCCCTTTACAAAAAAGAAAGCGAGACCGGCCGCGAGGACGGGGCCGAAAGGTAGAAGGATGAACAGGACGATCTTGGTCTGGCCTATTTTTTTGAGGGAAGTCCGCGTTTTTTCCTGGAGTCTGAAACGTGAAAAATTTATAATCTCGTGAACTTCTTTGAGCAGGTTCTCGCCTATCCTGAAGGCGGCGTCTTCTTCGGCAATCATTCTCCTGCTGTTTGCCCTCATGGTGACGACCCTGCTTAATGCGTCCTTATATGTCTCGATATCGTTTCTAAGGCCGACGAGGCCGGTCGTTATCGCTTCCGAGTGGTGGCATTTAAAGCACGTCTCGATCATTGAAGTCATGTTTCTGACATTCGTTGTAAGACTCTCCATCCCCCTCGCATGCCGGGTATTCTTGAGATAGAGATCGGCCTGGACTTTCTTGATCTGGATCAGCAGGTGCTCCCTCACGATCTCGACCTGGTGCAGCTTTATCAGGTTGTCTAGTGTTGATGTGGCGTCCTGGATACCGACGATTACGAACAGGCCCCCGATGACAAAAATAAATGCAAAAATGCTCAACCCTATGATTATCTTCTTCTTCATCCGCTATTCGTTGAGGTAATCGTACTTGGTGAGATCGAGACCTATATGGGAGGCGTAATCGAAGACGGGTTTGTAATCCTGAACAGTTGTCGGGATGAACCTTGCCGCACTGAAATTTTCCAGTACTTTCCGGCCTTCCGGGTCATCGTCCATTCCAAGCAAGGCGTCCTTAAGTTTCTTTACGACAGGTTCATCGAGGTCCTTCCTGACAGCAAGGCCGTTCTCTGGGACTTTGGGAGACTCGGCAAGAATGTTCAATTCGTTCAATATCCTCGCATCATTCTTCGCGAGACGATAGAAAACTGTATTTTTGGCCGCCCCAATGTCCGCATTGCCGTTAAGAACGTCATAGATTGCATCCTCGTGAGTTCCTGTGAAATAAGTCTCCTTGAGAAATTTTCTGTAGTTTTTTATGCCGTTCTCCTGGAAGTAGTCCAGTGGAAGGAGATAACCTGCGGTGGTAGCCTTGTCGACGAAAGCGAACCTTTTGTCCTTCATGTCCTTGGCTGAATCTATCCCGCTGCCTTTCTTAACGAAGATCATCCCGTAATAGGTCGAGACACCATTTTTCCCTTCGGGTCGAGCAAGTGGCCGGACCCCAAGTTTTTTGATGGCAAGTGCCCCGGTAAAGGAACCGAAAAAAGCTCCGTCCAGGGATGAAGAAACGAAATTATCGATTATATTGCCG
>JBECKU010000302.1:0-3413 GCA_040235385.1 Candidatus Sulfobium sp.
TGTCACTGTCGATGAAGATCCCCGAGGGAAGCCATAATTCCCCGGGACTGGTACCTCGTCCGCCGACAGTCAGGAGAAAGGCCCCCTCCACAGTAAAGAGCTGAATGTTGTCGAAGAGGGTATCCGCGACGAAAATTATCCCGTCCTTGTCAACAGCAACACCTTTCGGCATCGCGAAATCCCCTGAACCGTCTCCATGATGTCCAAAGGCCGAAATGAAACTCCCGGCATCATCAAACACCTGTACCCTGAAATTCATTGCATCGGTCACGTAGAGTCCTCCTGGGGGAGACCAAAAGATGTGGGTAGGGAAGTTGAACTGACCGTTCTCATAGCCCCTCGAGCCAAACGAAAAAGTAAATTTTCCCCGTTTGTCATAGGCATTTATCTTGTGGGAACCGGTATCCACTGCATATAGAAGCTTGTCGTCATTACTGTAAGCAAGGCCGGTGGGTCTGACCATCTGACCGCCATCCAACTCGTTCAGGGAAAAGATATAGGCGCCCCGCTTATCGAATATAAGCACCTCACCGAGAGCGGAATCGGAGACATAAAGTCTCATCTCGTCATCGAAAACGACACCCACGGGAGACATTATCTTCCTGGTCCCCGCATCCGAAAGTTCATGATATTCAGAGCCGTCAGGGATATAGAGATGTACGCACTTGCATCCGATGTCAGCTATGGCGAGCCGACCGTCACGGCCGCGAGTAATCGCCACGGGCTGCGAGATCCTGCTGTCACCCCGCCCCGAAAAAAGCGTATTCACGGAAGTCCCCTCTTCCCTGAACCCGGTTATCATCATAATATGTTTTACTTTGGGATCTTTTGGCGGCGGGGGCCATTGAAGCCGGCTCGACGACATATGAGCATCCATGACCCACTTTGATGTGCAGCCGCCGACCGATAATATTAATATCAATACGGCTGCAAGTCCTTGAATAAAATTCCTGCGGACCATCTTATCTTAATTGCACTCCTTCATCTTGGAACAACATATTACGCCCTCGCATACTGGAAAATTTATTTCACCACGGAGACACAGAGAGCACGAAGGTTTAGACAATTTTGTCTTCCTAGTTAGTCATTTTGCTTTTCTCAAAATCCATTATCTCGATTTTTGCATCCTTTCTCAACCCATCTTCCCATTCCTGTATTCGTTTCAGTAATTCTGCACCCCTCAACTTCCTTTCCAGAAAGGGTCTGACTTCGTCAAGGGAATATCGTTTCTCCGGGGAAAATTTCATGAGCTTGATGATGTGCAGGCTGTCGGGAGTCGTGATGATTCCGGATAGTTCCCCTTCTTTAAGTTTTTTTGCTTCGTCATACAGGATCTCGTGCTTGTTCTTATCGAGATCGAGTTCCCTCGCGATGAATGTGCCGTCCGGGACCAGGTTCATCGGATCATGATCCTTGTCATTCTTTATCTTCCTGAGGATTTCTTTTGAGATTTTTTCGGCGTCCTCGTCGTCGGCCGAAATAAAGAGAATGACATCGATGACGGTGATCTTTTCGGGACGCACGAACTTTGACTCGTTTTGTTCATACTCTTCCCGCAGAGCATTCTCGTCTATGACAATCTTGTCATTCAGCTCTTTCACTTTTTTATCGAAGATCATTCTGAGAGCAAGCGTTCTCTCAACAGCTGCCCTAGCCTCCATCTCCGTAACACCTTCCTTTTCCAAGTATTTTTTGTACTCTTCGTTCCCTCCCTTACTTATTTTAAGATTTGCGACAGTCTCATCAATTTGCTTTTGTTCCACCTCCACGCCCCTGGTCTTTGCATCCTGGAGCGCCAGTTCCTGGAGTATCAGTCTGTCAAGCGCATCCTTTTTGATCTTCTCAAAGTCCTCGGGGCCGGCGCCGCCGTGACCCGTCTTCTCTATCATACGATTTGTCATCGTCATAAGGGCTTGCATCGAAATATCGGCTCCGTTGACCCGGGCCACTACAATTTTCTTATAATCCCTTTTCTCCACGCCGCTCTGCACGTGTCCCGCCCCGGATGCGGGCAGTTCCCCGTTGCCTTCGGTTGCTTTTCCCGTATCTTCAGCGCCGGCGGCAAAGCACATTACCAAATTGCCTGCCAGCAGGAAACAAAAGATAAATAGGATTATTTTTTTCATCTGATTCCGCCTTTCATGATACTTTTTTATTGTACTCATCTGTCCCATATTAATCCATCTACCGCTATTCGAAATTTGGTATTTACCGCGGGGACAAGAGAAGCCGACAGTTATGATTAATATCCGTCGCGAGAACAGCAGTATATAACCTGTGCGCTCTCTTCGATTTCTGATGAACGGTCTCTTTCAGGTCAAAAAAGCTCCCGTTTGACCTTCAAAAAATAATATTGAGAGAGCCTCTCCGTTCTCATGCCGTCGAATTCGCTGATGGCCTCGCTCAGAGTTGCCCCTGCCGTCAAAATGAGCTTCCTCGTTTTCCATGAAAGAAAGGTATTGACCGCGTACACTTTTGACTCAGATAACCCGTCCTTCAGTGAATAAGATCCATTCAAGGAAAGCGCTATGTTTCGTTTGGGGAATCTCTTCAGCACTCCCGCGTCCAGTCCGAAGATGTTATCGGTGTAAGACCCAACCCCCCTGGAGGTGCCCATAGGATAATATACGCTTGAGTAACGCGCCTTTGTCCGCAGACGAGTCGTAAGTGATATGTCTTTATCGTATCGCAGTTCCGATCTCCAAGACCTATAGGGAGTAATATTGGACCTGACATCCGAATATTCAAGGAGAAACCTGAAGGGCCTGACCGCGACGCTCACGCCGGCGGTGTCGGACTCCAATTCCAGGGGTTCGCCTATAAGGGACCCGGACAATTCCCGCTGAGTAGAACTGAAGTGACTGTAATACGGCAGGATCATGTCTTCGAACAGGGTAGCGCTTATGTCGTAGGATTTGGTTTCAGTTTCGAGTTCAACATTTCTTGAAGTTTGAGAAAAGCCTTGAGAATATAAAACAATAAAGTCATACGTACCCGGGAAAGAAAGTTGAGGAGGAAGACTGATAATGTCGATCCTTATATCTTCGCCCATTTCGATGACAATGAAGTGAACATTTTCTGTGAGAGGGATGAAGGCGTTAGGCGGCTCAGGGTCGCGAACGAATATCGTAATGGTAGACACTTCTACCTCCCTGACATCAGAGATAGTAAAAAAACCCGGGACTTCCACGCCGTTGTGCGGATCCCGGATGCTCAGGGCCTTACCTTTATTCTCGGATACCGACTTGCTGAACGCAGCGCCCGCCATTAATCTGCCCCAGGGGATGATCTTTTAATAATTGATGCTTAGCGCATTGGAAGTCGTTGTACTGTCTCCTGTGGGAGAATCCTTCTTCAACTTCCGGAAACTGTATTTGGTGTATATACTGGCATAAAACCTGTGGCTGACGTCC
>JBECKU010000333.1:0-6330 GCA_040235385.1 Candidatus Sulfobium sp.
AGCCTTGCCTATATAGACTATCTCGTTTCGATGCCGTGGAGTACCAGGACGGAAGACAACCTGGACATGCGCCACGCTGAAAAGATTCTCGATGAAGATCATTATGGCCTCGGGAAGATCAAGGAGCGTATTCTCGAACACCTCGCCGTTAAGGTTCTGACACGCAAAAAGAAACCGAAGATCCTGATAATCGATGATGAGGAGATTGCGAGAAGGAATCTTGAACACATCTTGGGAAAAGAAAATTATGATGTCGAAAGTTCGCCCGACGGCGTGGATGCGCTAAGAAAAGTCGGTTTATCCGGGTTCGATGTGGTCCTTACCGATCTGAAGATGGCCGGGATTGACGGCATGGAAATACTCGAAAAGATGAAAACAAGGTACCCGGACACAAAAGTGATTATGATTACGGGATACGCCACGGTACAGTCCGCGACAGAGGCGATGAAGAAGGGGGCATTCGACTATATCGCGAAGCCCTTCAGACTTGATGAGGTTCGAAAGACAGTCGGCCAGGCTTTAGAAAAGAAGTCTTCGCTCCAGGGTCCGAAGGGTTCAGTTTTTTGCTTTGCGGGACCTCCCGGCACCGGTAAGACATCTATGGGCCGTTCGATCGCGAGGGCTCTCGGAAGAAAGTTCGTGAGGATATCGCTTGCCGGAATGAAGGACGAGGCCGAAATCCGCGGGCATAGGCGCACATATGCCGGTGCGAAGCCCGGACGCATAATCGAGGAAATACGCAGGTCAGGGTCTGCCAATCCCTTGATGATGCTCGATGAAATGGATAAGATCGGCCGTGATTTCAAGGGTGATCCCTCTTCCGCGCTTCTGGAATTATTAGATTCCGAACAGAATAACAGCTTTGTCGACCATTATCTGGATGTCCCTTTTGACCTTTCGGGCGTGATATTCATTCTGACCGCCAATGTGCTCGATGAGGTCCCCGCCCCTCTTCTGGACAGGATGGAGGTGATAGAATTTTCCGGTTATACCCAGGAAGAAAAAGAACATATCGCCGTAAAATTCCTGATCCCGAGACAGATACGGGAAAAGGGTTTGGCCGGATCCCCGCCTGTCTTCACGGGCAAGGCAATCCAGAAAATTATCCGGGAATATACCAGAGAAGCAGGGATAAGGAATCTGGAAAGGAAAATCGCCGGTGTCTGTCTGAAAATCGCGAGACAACTTGTGCAGGAAGGAAAGCATGATGAGCCCGTAGTGATCACTCCAGAAACTCTGGAATACTATCTGGGCCGCCGCAAATTCCATTTCGAAGTCGTTGGGGAAAGGGAGAGGGTCGGTGTTGCAACCGGCTTGGTCAGGACAGAGACCGGGGGAGACCTCATATTTGTCGAGGCAGCAAAGATGAAAGGGAAGAAGGAACTTATTATTACCGGCTCCCTTGGCGACGTCATGAAAGAGTCTGCTCTGGCCGCTGTGAGCTACATCAGGAGCAATGCCGGCGCATTCGGTATTTCAGAGGATTTTTTCGAGCATCACGATATCCATATCCACGTACCATCCGGGGCGATTCAAAAGGACGGTCCATCGGCAGGGATAACGATAGCGGCGGCCCTCGTTTCTCTTCTTAAGAAACGGCCTGCAAGAATGGATGCCGCCATGTCCGGCGAGATTACGCTGACCGGGCGTATCCTACCTGTCAGCGGGATCAGGGAGAAGATCCTTGCCGCGAGAAGGGCGGGCGTGAGGACCGTACTTCTTCCCGCGAAAAACAGGGTGGATGTGGATCAACTCCCTGCTGAAGTTCGAAAAGACATTGAGATCATTCTGGTGGACACGGTGGAAGAGGTCGCTGATATCGTGTTGAGAGACAGATAAGAGAGATCTTATTGTAGAGTCGCATTGTTGCAGTCCGTCAATGCTCTGTTGCTTTTTGCAATGAAGGCTGCTAGAATGAATCATGTTTTCCTTGCCTCAGAGCATACGACAGAAGATATCTTTCGGCTATTATTCTATAGTTGCCGCTGTTGTCATACTTTCCCTCTTCACATTTACGGAACTCAGATTCCTTGAGAACAAGATCGAGACGGGTGATGTTATTACCGAATTTTTCGACGTAACTCTGGAGGTCAGGAGGTTCGAAAAAAATTATTTTCTCTACGAACAGGAGAGCGATTATCGGGAAAACATGCAATACGTCGATAAAGGGCTTGAACTAATCAGGAGTAACGTACAGGATTTCTCAAGCATCGCCAGGCCGGAAAGAATAGGTATTCTGGAGAAAGATTTGAAAGAATACAGGAGCTTGATGAAAAGATATGCTGAACTTTCCAGGCGTGAGGTGCTGGAGTACGGGGATTCGAAAAGACGGCAAAAGATGATCCTTGAAAGAGACATACGCCAGAAGGGGAAAAGAATCGTGACGGTGGCGGAGGACATATCAAAGACCGAGCGGCAGCATCTTCAGAATATCCTGAGCAGCTCGCAGAAGATCCTCATTTATTCCATTATCTTCCTTTCCCTGGTCGTCATTGTCGCAGGACAAATAATGTCCCGCAGGATAGTCCGCCCTCTCAAGCTCCTGGAAAAGAGCATGCAGGTGATCGCGGACGGGAAGTTCGAGACCATACATATTGAATCGAAAGACAGGGAGATCTTATCCCTTACGAACGCCTTTACAAAGATGCTGAAGGAACTGGAATTGAGGCAAAGACATCTTATTCAGTCCGAGAAACTGGCGTCTTTGGGCACACTTCTTTCAGGGGTGGCACATGAACTGAACAATCCTCTCTCTAATATTTCTTCGTCCTGCCAGATACTGATGGAGGAGATCGACGAACCTGATATGAAATTCAAAAATGAGCTGCTTCACCAGATCGATGAGCAGACCGACCGGGCGAGGAATATCGTCCGCTCTCTGCTCGATTTTTCCCGGGAAAAAGAATTCAAGAAAGAGGCGCTTCCACTGAAAAGTCTTTTTGATGAGACTATCCGGTTTGTCAAGGGACAGGTCCCCACGAAAGTCGAGATCGTTATGAATATTCCGGATGACATCACGATATACGCCGACAAGCAGCGTATCCAGCAGGCTTTTCTGAACCTGATAAAGAATGCCATCGAGGCTATCTCCGAGGAGGGATTTATTTTCATCAGCGCTCACACGCATTTCGCGGTCGACAAGACCGAACCGGAGGAGATGGAGATTTACAATTTTCTGAAATACCACGGGAAATGTACGATCGAGGAAAATACGGTCGATATCAAAATAAGGGACACAGGTTCCGGGATACCCAAAGACCTCCTGCCGAGGGTCTTTGACCCGTTTTTCTCGACAAAAGATGTCGGGCGGGGGTCGGGTCTCGGACTGTTTATCGTTTACGAGATTATCGAGGAGCATAATGGGTGCATCGCAGTTGACAGCAAGTCCGGGGAAGGGACTGTTTTTCTGATACGATTGCCCATGAAGCCATGATAATGTCAAGAATAATGATCAGCTACGTTGATTGTTCCAGAGTTGGTTGCATCCCTGGAACAATACCTCCCGGCCCCCCTTTGCAAAGGGAGGAACGATATCCCCTCTTTTTCTCCTCGGTCGCCCCGGCGACTCGCCGAGGAGAGCGAACCCGCCTGAGTGCGGGGGCAAAAACGGCCCTGCCTGCCCGCAGCGGTGCTGAGGGGAGATTTTTGGAAATTGCCGACTTATGTCGGAATAATTATTTGCGCTAAATGAGAAATCACACGTATACAGGAGCCGCCTTATGAGAGATAATGCAAGATTACTGATCGTCGACGACGAGAGAATTGCACTGAAGAACCTGGAGCATGTAATGAAGAAGGAAGGGTACGATGTTACGGGTACCCAGAGCGGGCAAAACGCGCTCAAATTGCTGGGCGAACAGGGCTTCGACGTCGTACTCACCGATTTGAAGATGGAAAAGGTCGACGGCATGCAGATCCTGAACAAATGCAATGAACTTTATCCCGATACGGAAGTGATTATGATAACGGGTTATGCGACCCTCGAATCAGCCGTCCAGAGCATGAAGCACGGCGCGTTCTATTATATCGCAAAGCCTTTCAAACTGAATGAAGTGAGAAAAGTGGTCCGTGAGGCCGTAGAAAAGGTCAGACTGAAGAAGGAAAACAGGCTGCTCAGGGAGCAGATCGAGAGCTTTCAGGGCAAAGTAAAGATAATAACCCAGGATCCCGGCATGTTGAGGCTCCTGGAGACAGCGAAGCAGATAGCTCCCACCGACTGCAATGTCCTTATCAGCGGCGAAAGCGGAACGGGGAAAGAGTTATTCGCACGATTCATTCATCTTTACAGCGGACGGGGAGAAGGTCCTTTTTTTGCGATCAACTGCGGAGCGTTCTCGGAAGACCTTCTCGGTAATGAACTGTTCGGCCATGAAAAAGGGGCTTTCACCGGGGCCGCGGCGATGAAGAAGGGATTGATAGAGATGGCGAGCGGAGGCACTCTTTTCCTGGACGAGATTACGGAGATGCCGTCTTCGATGCAGGTAAAGCTCCTGAGGGTCATACAGGAAAAGGAGGTGCTGAGACTGGGCGCAACCCATCCGCTTAGTGTCGATGTCCGGTTCATTGCAGCGACAAACCGGGATATTCAGGATGCGATAAAGACGGGAAATTTTCGGCAGGACCTTTATTTCAGGCTGAATGTCGTATCTCTTTTTATCCCCCCCCTCTCTGAAAGAAAGGACGACGTTTCGCTTCTGAGCTATTATTTTTTAAAGAAATACTCCTCGCTTATGAAGAAGGACGTCAAGGAAATATCACCAGATGTTCTCGCTATTCTTTCGAATTATGATTTTCCCGGGAATGTGAGGGAACTCGAAAATATCATAGAAAGGGGGGTGGCCCTGACGAACGGGGAATCGATAGAACTGTCACATCTCCCAGAAGACCTGCGAGAACTGCATATCAAGACCTTCAGAAAGCGGGAAGGCAGGATCCCTTCTCTGGAAGAACAGGAGATGGCCTATATCAACTGGGTGCTGAACGAGGTCGGCGGCAACAAGACGCTCGCCTCCCAGATCCTCGGTATCGACAGGGTATCGTTATGGAGGAAGTTAAAGAAATTCGGGATCGAAGAGGAGCAGGAGTAGCACAAAGGGGGGATTAACCCCGTCATCTTGCCGTCCGCGAGTCAAGCGTTTCCAGTTCGGCAGTGCATTTTCCAAAACATTCCGGACAGATGCCGTGTGTGAATAGAATATCGGGATGCCGCTCAATCGAGACCTTCAGGGAAGTCCAGCCTTTCTCATTTCTCAATCGTTTGCACCATGCGCAGACAGTCGGAGGTCCGTTTAGTGATAGAGCTTTTAGAAATGCCTCATGTTTTTCTAAAACCTTTTCTCCGTCTCTTGCTTCTCTGAATTTATCGACACTATTGTCTGTTGCGTCTTTAACGTTGACAAAGAGGCGAAAAAGAGGAGACGGCATTCTCCTGAAAAGGTTCTTGCGAACGACGAGTCCGCAACTCATATCCGCACAAAAAGTTTGCATAGTTCCTTTTTCCGGTCAATTATCCCAACAATAATTGACCTAATCAACGCTTTTTCCTTTAGCATACTCCATGGACAAGATAATTTCTAATTAATTTTAGTTAATAATTTCAAGGACTTGCGCGTAGACGGCGAAGTGATATCGGTTGGGAATAATTTTACGTCTTTATAACGATGAAAATAAGTCAAAAAAAGAAGGAGAACTGTAAGCTCTCCTTCTTTTAATCCAGGCGATTTTGTTTAGTTTCTCATCAGATCCCGTTGCCCACCGCCAGTATGGGGCACTGCGAAAGCATGATCACACGCTCGGTCGTGCTTCCCATGATCGCCTTATCTACCCCGCGCCAGCCGTACGTTCCCATAACAATCAAATCGTTTTTCAGTCTGCCCGCCGTGTTTATTATCTCATCACTGGAGCTGCCTTCGCTGATCTGACTCTCGATCTTTACTCCGTACCCGGCTGCTACAGTCCGCGCGGTATCCGTGACTTTTTGCGCTTCCTGCCGCAGGCTGGCCTTAATCGAATCAGTCTTGAAGAAGCCCAGCATTTCCTCGTAGCGCGGGATTACGTAGAGGACAGTCACGACGGCGTTGTCAATTTTTGATAATTCGCACGCCCTCCTCAGCGCACTCTTGCTGAATTCCGAACCGTCGAACGGGACAAGGATAGAAGAATATACGCCGGTACATTCTGTACAAGGCCTTTTTACAACCAGGACGTCGCATGGAGAATCTACGATGACACCGGAAGTCACGCTCCCCATGAAAAGCCTCTTTAAGCCCTGTCGACCGTATGTTCCCATTGCGATCAGATCCGCCTTTTTCTCATGAGCGATTTCCTTTA
>JBECKU010000007.1:0-5457 GCA_040235385.1 Candidatus Sulfobium sp.
ACAATTTCATCCGCGGTAAGATCGGTATGAAAGGACCATAGCCTGTCGAAACTCTCTCCGACAATTCTCTCCTCTCTTCCCATAAGGTCCAGACCGGTTTTGTTGATAGTGAGACATTTCCCCGTGCGGTCAAAAAGGACAACGCAGTTCGGCGAGCCCTCCACCAGCCCCCGATATCTGCGTTCGGAAATCGAGATCCTTGCCGACGATTCCCTGCTCAGATGCAGGAGAGTAAAAAAGGCCGTCGTCAGAAAGAAAAAAATGAAAGTGGTGAAGATGGAAAATAGCCTGTAAGCTTTTATGTTATCGATAGAACTTAGAAGAACGATAGACCATCCCGGCACTTCTATGGGCCTTCTGGATACGAGAAAACGTTCACCTCCCATGTCGGCAAATTGTCCATGCGAGACTTTTTGTGTTATCAAAGAGTGGAAGATGTCTTGTCCGGATTGTCCCGCCGGATAAGATTGACCGGGGGATCCTTTTTTTAGAGGCCATAAATTATTCAAACAATATTTTTCGTCGCTCGAAATAAATATCGTCCCGCTTGAATCGATTAAAAAACTGTATGGTCGCTTTCTGAAGCTGTTCTCCATCTCTTCGAGGTCCCCTCTGGCCACCACGCCTCCCACGATACGCCCCTCACGATCGCGGACAGGCACGTCTGCGCAATAGTTCCAGTCATTCCTCGCCTTGTCGAAGGAGAAGTAACCTGTGTAACGCAGGACCCTGTCGTCATTCTTTATCGCCGCCGGGAAAAAACGAAAGTCCCGGTCTTCCCGGCCGGCAAGAACAACCCTTTCTCCCTGTCGGTCGAGAATATAGAAGGAAACATTGTAATCATCACTTTTGCCGGGATTATCACGAAATGGGAACAGCGCCCGTCCGGAATTTCCATCGGCTGTGTCGATGAGAGCTGTCTGAATTTCCAGGTCATCGGCCATATCCACCGCCTTGGATTCGATAGCCTTCATCTTGGTCGCAAGGTGATTGGTCAAAGCACCGATATAAATGTCCGCCGCCCTTAGTTCTTCGTTCTTCGCATGATTTCCTGCAATATTGGTGAATATCCATCCGGCCGCGATAATAACCAGAAGAAGGATCACCGGCGTAACTATCGTCCTTTCTCTGAGCGTCCTCCACGCCGTTCCGGCTTCATCAGCGGGAAGAAGAGAGTATGTCCAGAGGGAAAAAACAATCAGGCTTGATAGAATACCCCTGACGAGCTCGATGGGAACGCCGGTCGTCAGGAAGAAGATGTTGCTGTTCAAGGCGGATGCCGGAAGAAAATCAGCGTAGGGTCCGACCAGACCCGTAGTCAGAGCGTACAACCCGACGCATAGGCTTGCGAAAAGAAGCCATTTTCCTCCGGACTTTTCAGTGTTCCCGGAAACAAGAAAAAGCGCATATGAGGTCATCGCCCCGCCCGGCAGCCCAAGCGCATACCGGGCGGCAATATTCAGACCGTTCCAGCCGGCGAGACCTCCTACAGCAATGACCGAGCATAAAGGGATGTAAATCCACCGTCCGGCAAAATTTCGGCCGCGTAAAAGTGCAGTCCCGGAACGGCCGAATTCAAAAAGGAAGAGAAAGGATAACAGCATGAGCATGGTATTTACTTGTTTAATGATCCCTATATCCTCGAAATCTATGGAAATGATGTGCACCCATTCGTGAAAACCGTGCAGGAGCCCGAAAAATCCCAACAGGGACCATGGAAGGTGCTGCCGGGTCTTCGTCTTCGTGATGATAAAACAGACTGCAGCGAGCATGATAAAAGCAAGCCCGTAAAAGAAATAGATATAGTCCATCTGTTCTGTGAAAAAATCGATCATATAAATGTGATCCTTACCCCCGATGGGACAAATGCTTGCATATATTTAAACAAATTCATAAAAAAATTTCTGTATTTTTGTCACTTTTCAATTGAGTGGCTCATGTGCTCGCGTGCGGAGCGCTCCTGTCGTCCGCCAGGCAGGTCGGGAATCCTTCTGCGCTCGTCATATTACAACCAGCAACCGAATGGTTATATATTATTTATTTAATTGCCGGAGGGATAAGCATATATCATTTGATCGGAAGCGAAACGGTAAGGGAGAATATATCATTGTCCGTCCGGTCAAGCGTTATATCGCCCCCATGAGAGCGAACGATATAGCGGGAAATGTAGAGGCCGAGACCCTTCCCCTCGGCGTTCATCCGGGGCGATCCGGCCCCCCTGTAAAAAGGCTCGAAAATATGATTTATCTCGTTTTCGTCGGCCGATGCGAATGTGTTGGATATTGTCAGAAGGATCTTTCCTTTCTTAACTGTCAGAACGGCACTGATGAGCCCGCCTTCGGGGGTATATTTCACGGCGTTATCCCAGAGGTTTTCCAATGTTCTCCTTATCAGGCTTTCATCGCAGGAACAGATGATTCCGGGGACCTCGGAATGAACATATTCGATCCTCTTGTTTTTAACGGCCTGGGCGTACGAGACCGAGAGCTCTTTCACTATTCTGCTGATATTCGCCTGGTGTTTGAAGAGATCGAGCGGCTTGAATTTCGAAGAGGCGAGAAGGGACAGATTATTCAACAAACGAATTATCCTGTCTATCTCTCCAAGTCCGGATCGAAGGACTTCCTGGTATTCCCCGGCCCCACGCTCCTTTCGCAGCGAAACCTCAAAATTTCCCTTCAATGACGCGAGCGGCGAACGAAGTTCATGAGTCACATTCGATGAAAAGGTCTCCTGAAAGGTAAAGACGTCGGATATCGGTTTCATTGCGAGGTTCACCAGATACCGGCTCACAAAAAAAGAAAGTACTATAAGACCGGGGAATGTCAGCAGAACAAGCCGGATATACATTTTCTCATACTTGATTTCCTCGCTTATCGATACTGCGACCCTTCCTACGTATGTCCCATCGAGTGGAAAATAGGAGACAAGATGGGACAAGGAACCGACATCCCGTTTCTCGAAGTCTTTTTCTCCGGAAAAAGCGCCGTCAAGCAGTTTTTTGTTGACTCCGGGATAAAAATCGACTGAATTCCTGGAAGAAACCACCACATCTCCCTGCCTGTTCAGGATCTGAAAGTGGTGTTCATCCCAAATATCCCTGAAGGGCTCCAATCCCCCGCTGTAAAACTGGTAAAGAAACTCATTCTGAACATCTTCCTCCATATGCCTCTTTATCCCGTTCATAATGCTGTGGTGAAGAAACAGATAACTCAGCGACAGAATGACGATACCGAATACTACGACGGCCAGTGTGAAGATAAACGTCAGGCGTCTTTTGGTAGGATCAATCATGGACGGCCGGCAGCATCCCCTGTCAGTCTCCGATCTTGTACCCTACTCCCCGGACACTCTGAATAAATTGCGTGGAGGAGAACTGTCCCAGCTTTTCGCGCAGGGACTTGATATGGACATCTACAAAATTCGTGTTAGGATTGAAATCATATCCCCAAACGTGCGCGAGCATCTGACTGCGGGAGATTGCCTGTCCTTTATTCTTCAACAGATAGAGTAAAACGGCATACTCCTTGGGGCGGAGAACCACTTCATTGTCTCCGATAAATACCTGATGGGTTATAGTATCGACCCTTAGTTCTTTAAAAGTAATTTCCGTCAATTTGTCAGGCTTGCGGCGGAGCAGGGCACGGACACGGGCAAGGAACTCGTCGAACGAAAAAGGCTTGGTAAGATAGTCGTCGGCCCCGCTGTTGAGCCCCAGCACCTTGTCCTTTACCGAGTCCCGCGCCGTCAGCATTAACACGGGGGATTGGACATCCTTTTGCCGGATCTGCCGGCAAAGGTCGATGCCATTTACGCCGGGAAGCATTATATCGAGAATTATCAGGTCATAGCGTTTGTTGGTCGCGAGGGAAAACCCCTCATTACCATCGACCGCAAGGTCGATTGTGTATCCTTCTTCCTCAAGCCCTTTCCTGATGAAATTGGCGACACCGTTTTCATCCTCAACCAAAAGAATGTTCATAGGTCCCTCTATCTTTATTTAGTGCCGTATCCGCGTCTGCAAAAAAAACATTTCCTTATGATATCTAATTTTACCATAACGGGGTCTCCCTTATATTGCCTGTGCTCGCACAACTACTTTATAATGACAGCCTGATGGATGTGAACCTGTCGTCATACCTGCGTGTGTTCAGGAACCGTCGGATCGCGGCGATGCTCTTTCTTGGGTTCTCCTCCGGTCTGCCCCTGTCATTGACCGGCAGCACTCTGCAGGCATGGATGACCGTTGCTGGTGTGGATCTCCGGACAATCGGCATCTTCTCCTTGGCCGGACTCCCCTATACCCTGAAGTTTCTCTGGTCACCCTTCATGGACCGTTTCATCCCCCCGTGGCTCGGCAGGAGACGGGGATGGATCGTAGCAACTCAAATCGCACTCATGTGCGGCATAGCGGCCATGGGCTTCAGCTCCCCATATCACGCTCCCTTCTCTCTCGCCGCGCTCGCCCTGATGGTCGCATTTTCTTCGGCCTCTCAGGACATAGTAGTCGACGCATACCGTACCGACGTTCTGCGCGAAGTAGAGAGAGGGGCCGGTGCGGCGGTATTTGTCACGGGTTACCGGATCGCAATGCTCGTCTCGGGAGCTCTGGCCCTTATCCTGTCTGAGATAATAGGCTGGCGGAGCACATACATACTTATGGCCGGAATAATGATCGTGGGGGTCGCCACGGCGCTGCTTTCCCCCGAACCTGACATACGCTCCGTTCCGCCCAAAAATATCCAGGACGCCGTATGGGGACCATTGAAGGATTTTTTCTCCCGCCGTTCCGCCTTTATGCTCCTGCTCATGATTATTCTCTACAAACTTGGCGACGCCTACGCCGGGACGATGACTACGGCGTTTCTCATCCGGGGAGTCGGGTTCTCGCCGACCGACGTCGGGACCGTCAATAAAGGGCTTGGTCTCATATCCATGTTGGTTGGGGCGACCATCGGCGGGACCTTAATGGTCAGACTGGGTCTCTTCCGGTCACTTCTTGTGTTCGGCGTTCTCCAGGCCGTATCCAATCTGTCTTTCGTAGTGCTTGCGTGGACGGGTAAAAATTACGGCGTCATGATCGTCGCGGTAGCCTTTGAGAATCTTTCAGGGGGAATGGGTACAGCCGCGTTCGTGTCTCTTTTAATGGCTATGTGCAACCAGCGGTACAGCGCCACCCAATATGCGCTTCTGTCGTCACTGGCCGCCCTGGGAAGGATATTCGTGGCCCCGACGTCCGGTTTTCTCGTGGAATCGACCGGCTGGCCCTTCTTCTTTTTTATCACGACCCTTTCCGCCCTGCCCGGTCTGCTGCTCCTCTGGAAAATGCGCGGCGATGTCTCGGGGTTAAGCCGGGGAGAGAAGCCGGCATGAACAGGGACTGAGGGCACTTTGACTTTTATTGCGTTTTACCTAATCCACATTATTCATAAACTCTCGTGAGTTAACGGAGGGGCA
>JBECKU010000034.1:0-7035 GCA_040235385.1 Candidatus Sulfobium sp.
TGAAGGTCGGTGGTAGACTACCACGTTGATAGGCTGGAGGTGTAAGTGCAGTAATGCATTCAGCTGACCAGTACTAATTGACCGTGCGTCTTGACCCTTACTTTTTTTCCCTCCTGTTGTCAAAAACGCTTGCTAAAAGCTGCTCTTTGATGATAATATTTCATTCTCGAAATTAAAGTTTCCGGTGGCGATGCCGGAGGGGCCACACCCGTTCCCATCCCGAACACGGAAGTTAAGCCCTCCATGGCCGATGATACTTGGACCGCGAGGTCCTGGGAAAGTAGGTAGCCGCCGGATTAAAAAAAAGGCCCCGACAAATTCGGGGCTTTTTTATTTCTCCGCTAACCATTCCGGTCCCCACTTATGAAGAATATTTATCGGCCTTTATAACCTTTATTTTTGTCGTTACGGCTTGTCCGGTCATCCTCTTCTCCTCGGTCGCCCCGGCGAATCCGCCGAGGAGGACCGTGGCGAGAATCTTTCTTTGACGCACCGCAACTGAAGAGTCGCCGACTTTTGTCTTTTCTTGCCGCTTATTTCCTGATATTATGTTAGTGAAAAAAACGGGAGAAGGCAATGAAAGAGGACAGCACTATCCAGAGAATAAAAAGTTGCATGATGATCGAGTGGGTGTGCTCCAATATCTATCACCTGCTCGCGATGAATTATCCTGAGGAGGGCGAAATATGGACGCGGTTTGCGGTTGATGAGGAGACCCACGCCGAGGTCATAGCAAAAGGCATGGAATTCGGGGAGCCCGAGCATTTTGCAGGATTTTCTGTTCCACAAGACTTGGGAGTTATCAGCAGGGCGGTCGATTATGCGAATGAAATCAAGGAAATCCTGGTTGCGAGCAAGATTCCTCTGAAAGAAGCCCTGGAGATGATGAAAAGACTTCTCGAACTTAAAAATGACGGCTATATCCACGACCTCATCGGAAAAGAAAAAGAAAAGAGAATAAAGAAGGTGTTTGAGAGGCTCTTTGAGATGGATCGCTCCAAACTCGATGTCGTAGAGACGATGATAACGAAATACAGCGCTTAGCTGTCTTTTTCGAGCGTAAAAAAAACTTCTTTGCCCGTAAAAGGGCAGGGAAACCCGAGCACCGACGCGACCAGCTTCAGTCCTTCCATGTTCTTATTCCCCTTGCCGTACTTAGGATCTCCCATCACGGGGTGGCCAATCATCTCGAAATGCCTGCGGATCTGATGGAGCCGCCCCGTAGAGATAGTAACACCGACAGTCGATACATTTTTTTTCTCGTCATAATAGAGCACTTCATATTCGGTGTGAGCAGATTTCCCGTCCAGTGAAATATCGATAGAACCCTTATCGCCCTTTTCCCCAGGGCTGCCCATGACCTCGGCGCGATATGCCTTGTATACGAGATTCTTCCGAAACAGGGCTGATAATTTTGCTGCGGCCTGTCTTGAGTGGGCGAGGAGCACCAGTCCCGATGCCTCGCGGTCGATCCTGTGGACCGGATAAACCTTCCTCGACGACCCCGCCTTCAGCTCGGCCTGTCGCATGAGGGAACAGTGGTCGCCGTATCTGCTGCCCTGGGCAAGAACCCCGGGAGGTTTGTACCAAATACTATAATGTCCACGGTCGTCAAGGCAGTTTGCTTCGGGAGGTTTTAAGGAAAGTATGTCTTCATTATAATAAATTTCGATGTGGTCATCCCTGGTTAACCTCGTGGAGGCCCTGCGCAGGCGTGTTGTCCCGCCTCTGTTCTTCCTGATCCAAACCGCGCCTTTGTTCATCGCATCTTTGATCCTGCTCTTGGAAAGGCCGGTCCTTGCCGCCAGAAAAACACAGGCAGTTTCAGGGGTCCCGGATCGGAAGATCGTTTTTAATACTTTTTTTTTCACTCGGGAAACCGGGATTAAGTTTTCCCGGGGCAAGTTCTGTCAAATGATATATGGATTCACCAGCCCGAAGGAGGGGTTATTCTTCTTCCACTTTACTGATAATGGATACTGACATCAAAAAATCTTTGCCCTCCTCTTTTTTAACCAGTGCATAAAAATCACAGAGTGCACAGTCGCCGAGTTTTTGTGCGTATGTGCCCTGGACTTTTCCTTCACACATTGTCCCCGCTACGACCCAGCAGGCTCTTCCTGCATTAGTCCCGTCGTAAGTGCCGGTCAGCCGTTCATCAGTGGCCGCAGGGCATACTCCCAGCTGTTCGGAGTTCTTCCCCCCGGGCTCCCTTCCGCAGTGCTTGAATTCCCAGCAATTCAGCTTTTTCATGATGACCGCTCCTTATTCTGTTTCTGGTTTTATTATATCACGGCATCCCGGGACATAATATTGGAGTAACAGCAGGGTCAATAAAGATGAAGGCTAATTTTCTTCAGTCAGTTCCGTACGGACGAGAGCAAGCAGTGAGGAATGAGGAACGATGAGATACTTTTTCCCCTCAAATTCGATCTCTACCGCGGATTCCTTCAGAAATATCGCGTAGTCGCCATCCGCCGCCTGAAGAGGGACGTACTTCATTTCCGTCCGCTTTTCGGAGGTCCAGGGCTCTTCGGAAACGGGATCAGGAATAGCATAGCCCGGCCCGGTTTTGACGACATACCCGCCGGATACCTTCTCCTTTTCCTTGACAGTCGGGGGCAGATAGAGGCCTGCCGAGGTAGTCCTGTCCATTCTGTCGTCGGGATCAATGAGGACCCTGTCACCGATGACTATGAGATTCTTCTTCGCCTTCATCCATATAGTGTAAAATATTTGGTATATTTTAGCCCGGATCGCAGAAGACCGATCATTTCAGGAAGGATGAATGCCCCGGACAGGAATCATCCCGGAGCGGACTATCCGGCTCACGGGCTCGCGCATTTGGCTTCGTCTGTCCGAAGACGGCTGCCGAAGCAAGGTAAGGAGATTCCGATGCAGAAATACCAGGTCATACTTCTAACAGTTTTTCTTATTGTCCAGGGGATCGAGTACTGGCTGAAATATATTAACCTCCGGTATATGAAACGTTACGGGGGCACCGTCCCTGAAAGTTTCAAAGGGTACATAGATGAAAAGACCTTGAAGAAGAGTCATGCCTATACCCTTGAGAACGATGCCTTTTCTCTCGTGGAATCTCTTTTTAGCAATATAGTTCTGCTGGCTTTCATCTTTGGCGGTTTGCTCCGGGTCTATGACTCGTGGACCGGTTCACTAGGGCTGCCGTTCATTGCGAGGGGCGTGATCTTTTTTCTGGTGCTCAGTTACATCAATACACTCCTGTCGGTGCCTTTCAGCCTCTACGACACATTCAGGATCGAAAACAAATACGGGTTCAATAAAATGACTTTTAAGCTATGGCTTGCCGATACGGCAAAATCTAACGGCATTTCTACTTTACTGATCGTAATAACTCTGGGCACTGGATTTTGGATCGTGCAGGCCAGTCCTGGCTACTGGTGGCTCTTCATCTGGGGGTTCTTCTTTGTGTTCAGTCTGTTCTTGATGTATATTTCTCCTTATGTGATCGAGCCACTCTTCAATAAATTTACCCCTCTGGAGAGCGGTGCACTCGAAGACCGCATCAGGGAAATGATGAAGAAGGCCGGCATAAAGGTAAGCAGGGTCTTCAAGATCGATGCATCCAGAAGGAGTCATCATACAAATGCCTATTTTACCGGGATAGGGAAGGTAAAGAGGATCATATTATACGACACGCTGATGGAGAAGATGGACGACGATGAAATACTCTCAGTCCTCGCCCATGAAGCCGGACACTGGAAGAAGAAACATGTCGTTAAAATGATTGCCGCTTTCGAACTGGTCTCACTGGCCGGCGCTTATATCGCCTTCAGGGTCCTGAACACCGATTTTCTTTCCATCTTCGGTTTCGGGGAAGGTTCGTTTTTTGCAAAACTGATCGTGCTCGGATTCATCTTCAGCATTGTCTCTTTTCCGTTCACCCCCCTTTTCAGCCTTATTTCAAGGAGACATGAAAACCAGGCCGACAGGTTTGCGGTCGGGCTCTCGCCGAACCCTGAAAGTCTCGCTTCGTCACTCATTAAGTTATCAAAAGACAATCTTTCCAACCTTCACCCACACCCGCTTTATGCGGCATTTCATTACTCGCATCCCCCGGTCGTTGAAAGAGTGAAGAGGATCGAGGAGATGGCAGGGCGACCATCATGAGAAAAAAAATGCTTTTTTCATGGTCCAGCGGCAAGGACAGCGGCCTTGCGCTTCATGAACTGAAAAGGAACAGCGACTACGAAGTCATAGGACTTCTGACGACTGTGACAGAAGGATATGACCGGATCAGTATGCATGGAGTCAGGAAGGAACTTCTTGCACGGCAGGCAGAAGCATTGGGGGTTTCTCTTGAATGCGTCTACATTCCAAAAGACGCGTCGAATGATAAATATGAAACCGCGATAAAAGATGCGCTGAAAAGACATAAGGAAGAAGGTGTCTCTTGCGTGGGATTCGGCGATCTTTTCCTGCAGGATTTGAAGCAGTACAGGGAAATGAGGCTTGCGGAAATCGGTTTGAAGGCTGTTTTTCCCTTGTGGGAAGCGGATACGAACGTTCTCGCGAGAGAATTTATCCGGCTTGGGTTCAAGGCGGTGATCACCTGTGTCGACTCGCGGGCACTCGACGGCAAGTTTTCAGGAAGGGAGTATGACGATCATTTCTTGTCCGAACTTCCGGCACACGTTGATCCATGCGGCGAAAACGGTGAATTCCATTCTTTCGTATACGACGGTCCTATTTTCAAAGAACCGGTGAAGTTCAAGAAAGGTGAAGTAGTCGTCCAGAATAAGCGCTTTTACTTTTGTGAATTAACGCCGGTGTGAAGTAGCCGTTTAAAAAAAAAGAACATATCACTTGTAAACGTCTTGTTTTATGATCTGTAACGTAATATCATCTCTTTAATGGAATTGGTTCGGCCGGGGCGGAGGCGGTTGATTCGATGATCCACTTTCTCGACCTGTTCGGGGTTGCGGTGTTCGCTATTACCGGCTCTCTGGCCGCCGGGGAGAAACGGATGGACCTTTTCGGTGTGGTCGTGCTGGCGCTTGCCACCGCACTTGGTGGAGGGACGTTAAGAGATGTTATCCTTGGGGCCCATCCGGTCTTCTGGATTTCCGACCCGTCATATATCCTTGTCGGGACGGTTACAGCCATTTTGATATTCATCCTCGCGAGGTTTCTCCGGCCCCCGGCAAAAGCGCTCAAGTTCGCTGATGCACTCGGACTAGCGGTCTTCACTGTAATAGGGACCGAGAAAGCAATCTCCCTCGGAGTCCCCCCCTCTGTTTCCGCAATCATGGGGGTCATGACCGGTGTTGCCGGAGGCATCATCAGGGACATGCTCTCCGGCGAGATCCCGCTTGTCCTCAAGGCAGAGATATACGCGACCGCTTCACTCTGCGGGGCCGTCGTATTTGTCCTCCTTGGAAAATATTTTTCCTCAATGCCATACCCCGCTCCCGTCTCTATCGCGGTGGTCCTTGCCCTCAGACTGGCTGCGATTCATTGGAATCTCTCACTCCCGGCGTTCCCGTCCGCGAAAAACGAAGGCTCACGTTGAGCCTTATGATTATGCTCGTTCGCCTGATAAAAGGCGCATCTTTATCCAACTGAGAATAAAGGGGACGTTGTTTCTAATTGATCAATGAAATGCCGGCAGACTCATTTTATAGATGGTGCCGTTCTTTGCGCACCGACCCTGTTGAATGTTCTTGACTCTCGGCGTCTCAGCGGCCGGAATGGTCCGTCACATAGGTGTGAATTCATAGATTTACGCAGGCAAAGGAGATCGCAGAAAGACGAGGGAATTACGCATGTCATTAATAGAAACAACGTCCCCCGAAAGAAAGGTGGTCCCCAACTATCTTTTTATAGACAGCAGTAATTTTCGGGGCGCTTTTTGAACTATGTCGACGTGACGGGTTCATATCTTTTCTACGACGAAAGGGCAGAAGTGTACTTGTATTATTCCAGATACCACTCCCCTGTCTGTTCATCATATGAAAGAAGATAAGTGAAGCCGTCGTCCCCCTTTACCTTGAAAAAGCGCCTTTGCCGTTTGTCCTGGACGCTTTCCCCGACCCATTGGCTGACGATCTCTGAAACGGCGATCTTTTTTCCTTCGAGAACAAAGGAGCGGGGTTGTTCCCCGCTCCTGTATCCTTCATAAGCTGTTACCTCGGTTTTCCTGCGCTTCATTCCGGTATGCAGAAAAGCCTATTCGATATTGAAAACGGCGACTTCCTTCATGCCGGGCACATACTGGCCGACCGGAACGAGTTTCTTGTTTTCCTTGACGCAATCGATTATTATCGTCCAGAGCTGATTGAGCTCTTCCTTCTCCCTGTCGGATTCCGGCGTCATTTTAAGGAGAGTACCTTCAAGTTCGATCTTCATTGATTCCTCCCGGATTATAAAAGATATATATAAGTGTACTATATAATCCTGCGAAGTGTAAGACACCTGACATTACGCAAGACTCTCTTGACTGAAAACGTACATTGACCTTCCCCTGTCCCGTTACGTAAAATGGCAGGAAGCCTATTGTGCGTAAATACTTAAATATGAGGACGCACCGTTATTTATTGGCGATGGCTCTCTTCGTCTCCGTGAGCCTCCTTGCAGGCTGCGGAGCGGGGAGGATCATCACGGCCCCGATCGAGTACACCGCCAAAGGGGTATGGTGGACCGGAAAAACGGCGGCCAAAGGGACTTATTATCTGGGAAAGGGCACAGTAAATGCGCTGACTTACCCGTTCCGCGACGACCAGCTTGAAGGTACTGCATCCTGGTACGGACCGGATTTCCATAAAAAACCTACCTCCAGCGGCGAAATTTATGATATGTACAAGCTGACGGCAGCGCACAACGAGTTGCCGTTAGGGACCTTCGTCGAAGTCAAAAATCTCAATAACGGCAAGAAAGTCGTGGTGAAGATCAATGACCGGGGACCCTTTGTCGACGACAGGGTAATCGATCTTTCTTACGCGGCGGCAAAAAAAATCGACATGATCAGGGATGGGACAGCGCCGGTCAGTATCAAGG
>JBECKU010000036.1:0-10323 GCA_040235385.1 Candidatus Sulfobium sp.
TGAAGGTCGGTGGTAGACTACCACGTTGATAGGCTGGAGGTGTAAGTGCAGTAATGCATTCAGCTGACCAGTACTAATTGACCGTGCGTCTTGACCCTTACTTTTTTTCCCTCCTGTTGTCAAAAACATCGCGGGTCGGGCCCGGTAAAAGCCCTTTGTTCTTTGTATTCATATTTTTGCTGCAAGGAAGGATCTGCAAGCCCATGAGAGAGAGGGACATTTTCGAAGAAATAATAGACATAGGAAAGAGACGGGGAACTCTTACCTATGACGAGATAAACGATGCACTGCCCTCCGAATTCTTCTCCCCTGACGAACTTGAAGACCTAATGGATCTTCTCCAGGACATGGGCGTCAAGGTCATTGATTACGAGGAACCGGGTGCGGTAGAAGAAGAGGTCGCCGAAGAGGAAGAGACCGGAGAATATGAGAAGACCGAGGACCTTGTCCAGGCATACTTTCATTCCATGGGCGATATCTCCATCCTCACCAAGGACGAAGAGACCGAGCTCGCAAAGAGACTTGAAGAAGGCAAAGAGATCATAAAAGAGATCGTCGTCTCCATGCCTTTATATAAAAGGATTGAAGAAAGACTCGACATGCGGAAGGAACAACAGGAGGATGAAGAGAACCAGGCTGAGGAAGAAAAGCCTGACGAAGCCCTGATTATGAGTCTCAGGATCCTCGATAACCTGATGAAGAAAGTCGAGGAAGGAGAGAGGAAGATCGCGCGTCATGGTACTCTCAAGGATTTGAAGCGCCTCATAAACGTTAAAAAGAAGAGAAATGTGAATCCGGTGAAGCTCCAGACTCTTGCGAAGGAAGTGGGAAGCGAGTACAAGAAGGTCGAGGCCGAGATCGGGTTGAAGATGGATGAGCTCAAGCTGAAATGGGACAGGATCACCAAGGCGAGGTATCTCGTCATGGAAGCGAAAAATGAACTGATCACCAGAAACCTCCGGCTTGTGGTCAATATCGCAAAGAATTATGTGGGGAGGGGTTTGCCTCTGCTTGATCTCATTCAGGAAGGAAACATCGGGCTCATGAAGGCCGTGGACAAGTTCAAATACGAGAAAGGTTTTAAATTCTCCACCTATGCAACCTGGTGGATAAGGCAGGCGATCACGAGGGCGCTTATAGATCAGACAAAGACCATCAGAGTACCTGTACATATGATGGAATTTTATAACCGTGTAACCAAGGCCTCAAGGGAACTTACCCAGCAGCTTGGCAGGGAACCGAGCAACGAAGAAATCGCCAAAAAGCTTGTTGTCCCTACAAGAAAAGTTGAGGAAGTATTCAGGGCGATCCAGGACCCTATCGCTTTGCAGACCCCGGTCGGTGACGAGGACACGGAACTTGAGGATTTCATCGGGGACAAGAACAGTCCGTCACCATATTCCGACGCGGAGAGGAACGAGATATTGGACCAGATCCTCATGATCCTGAAAACGCTCACGCCGAAGGAGGAAAAGGTGATAAGGATGAGGTTCGGTATCGGCGTAGACAGGGACCATACACTTGAAGAGGTTGGCAGACATCTCTCCATCACCAGGGAGCGGGTGCGGCAGATAGAGGCAAAGGCCCTGAGGAAACTGAAACACCCGAGCCGGCTCAGGGCGCTGAGGGTTCTGACTACAGCCTGAACCACTCCATATTCGGCAGTCCTGTTAACTGAGGATTCAGGATTATTTCAGCCGGGTGAACATGTTGCCGGGCATGACCGGATCCGTATTCTTCACTATCACCGCAGTGGCGGTCGTATCCCGGGTATTGATGATCTGGATCTCTCCGTTGGGGACCTTGTGCTCGCCGATGGCGACCGTCCTGAATATGTCTCCGATTGCGACCCCGTCGCTTGCCCCCATGTCGACATAGACTACGTCCATATTCCCGTTGAGGACCCTCTGGCTTCTTCCCGCGACAACGTACCCCGTAATGTCCGGTTTTCTGAATATACCCGTTGTCAGCGGAGGGGTCATTTCATAATATGGACTTAGCATGTCGCCTGACTGCACCGCATTGAACATGTCAGTTATTGTTGCTTTCGTTTCTCCATACTCGAAATCGGCTATCTCAGCTACCCCGACAATTTCAATGATATACCCTAGAACGTCATTCGTGACGGGATGCCTGGCGATGTTTTCAGCCCTGATTATGTAAAATTTATCGCCTGTTTCAACCGGGACGTCGGCTTTCACATAGACTGTATCGCCGTTTCCAAAGAGATTTTTCCCAGAAGGTGAACCATCAATCACCCCTATACTCGTTACCCTGTCGGAGATATATCCGCTGCCTATAAAAAGATCTTCATTAACAAGGGGTTCGAGTTTTACGGGTGCAGGCCCTTTTTTAACAGAAACTTCCATTTCTTTTTTTGGCTGTGGCGGCACGGGAGCCAAAGGCTCTTCCTTCTGCTCATGAAGAACATAGAGGGGAATCCGTATAATCTGGCCAGGGAGGAGAAAGTCCGGATTAGTGATTTCCGGGTTCTCTTTCCATATCTTGGGCCATAAGAAAGGGTCATTCAATTCCTTCGCCGAGATGTCCCAAAGGGTATCACCTCTTACTACCTGGTATTCTTTTATCTCCTGGGTTTGGGATACGGCTATTGAAGGAATAAACAGGGTTAGAATCATTACAAATCCAAATAGGCCGATCTTATGCATCCTTTACTCCTTATGTTATGGTTTTTTCTCACTTAAGTTAACCGAGATCCTCCAAACTGTCAAGAAGATTCGTTATTTGACATAACATCGGGGAAAAATCGATAATTGAATATGCAGAGATACAACGCCTTCGGTCCCCATATGAAAAATAAATTCGAGCAGCGTTTATATAAAGTAAACGTGGACGCGGGGTTCACATGTCCGAACCGTGACGGCGCTCTCGGTTTTTCAGGCTGTATTTATTGCAATAACGATAGCTTCCGGCCCGGGTCTTGCAAACCGACGCTTTCACTCGGTGATCAGATTAAAAACGGCATCGCCCATATCAAAAAAAGATACAGGGCTGGTAAGTTTCTCGTTTATTTTCAACCCTATACGAACACATATGCTCCCGTGGAAAAACTCGAAACTCTCTACAAAGAGGCGCTTGCGTACCCGGATGTGATCGGTCTTGCCATAGGTACGAGGCCCGATACCGTCGATGTGGAGAAGATCGCCATGATAGAGTCGCTCGCAGCCGACTATTTTGTTCTCATCGAGTACGGTCTTCAGTCTATCTATGATAAAAGTCTCGATTTCATCCAACGCGGTCACGACTATAAGGCGTTTTTGAACGCACTGGACCTTACAAAAGGTAGGGGCATACATATGGGTGTCCATCTGATTGCCGGACTTCCGACAGAGACTAGGGAAGAAACTCTGGCAATGGCCGAGGAGGTCTCTCACCTCCCCCTGGAGTTTATCAAGGTCCACCAACTCCAGGTGGTGAAGGACACCCCACTTGAAACGATTTACCGGGATGAAGGGTTCCCTGTCTTCGGATATGAGGAATATCTCGATTTTATAGTCGATTTCATCGAGAGGGCTTCGCCACATCTCGTTTTCCAGAGACTCTTTGCGACTGCGCCGGACGCCATCCTCGTCGCTCCCCAATGGGACAGGACCAGACACCAGATATTGAGGGACATCGAAAAAAGACTGGAGGAAAGGGATACTTTTCAGGGGAAGAAATATCAGATTCCGGCAGTCAGGGGCTGACGGCCCGGAGTTGTTTCCAGGGTATTTACTTCCGATAGACGATCAGATCATTTAATTCTTTTCTTTTTCCGTCCACGGGCTTTTCCGCGGGATATCCTGCTGCCAGGACGGCCATCAGTTCCAGTTCCCGCCCCAATCCCAGAATTTTGCGCATCCCCTCATCGCTTTTTATGATCTCCCCCAGCCAGACAGCTCCGAGCCCGAGAGAATGTGCTTCGAGGAGCATATTCTGAAGACATGCCCCGACCGCCTGGGCATCCTTTATCTCGTGATAGCTTTCCTCTTTATCAAGAAAGACGGGGATCAGGAGTCTCGCGCTGCTCACTATCCGGGAATAGATGGTTAGCTTTGCTATCTCCTCCTTTGTCTTTGTGTCCGTGACCACAGCAAACCTCCAGGGCTGGTTGTTCATTCCCGAAGGGGCCCATCGCCCCGCTTCCAATATTTTTTCGACAATCTCTTCTTCCACAGGCCGGTCCTGAAACTTCCGGATACTCCTTCTACTTTTCAATATTTCCAATATGTCCAAAATAATCCCTTTCTGATAAAATTATTCAGTTTCTTGAAAGTAATGGAAGGAAGGATGAAAAATCAAGGGAAATGGGCCTCAGTAAAAAATCAGGCGAAGATACCGGGGCGCACTTGAGACCGGTCATAGCCGTCATTGGGGGAAGGCGTGCTGACAAGGCCCTCCTGAAAGAGGCAGAAGAGGTGGGCAGGCTGATAGCCGGTCGGGGAGCGATTCTGATGTGCGGCGGCCTGAAAGGAGTTATGGAGGCCGCATCGAGGGGCGCGAGGTTCGCGGATGGTCTTACGGTCGGCATCCTGCCGCATGATCATAAAAGGAACACCAACAGGTATATCGATGTGCCGGTAGCGACCGGTCTCGGCATCGGCCGAAACGTCATTATCGCCCGTTCCGCGGATGCGGTAATAGCAATAGGCGGCGAGTATGGAACTCTCTCCGAGATTGCTTTTTCTCTCCAGTTGGGTAAGCCGGTAATCGGTATCGGAACCTGGGACATAAGAGGAATTACGCGCGCGCGGGATGCCCGGGAAGCGGTCGAAAAGGCCTTTGAATTATTGGGATGAACCCGCCTTGTCAGGCCTCGGCACACTCACGTTTTTCGGGTTGTTTCGTGTATAATATCAGGACATTCCGGAGCCCCCTTAGCTCAGCAGGATAGAGCACAGGTTTCCTAAACCTGGTGTCACACGTTCGAGTCGTGTAGGGGGCGCCATATTTATCCTGGAAAATTTGCCTGAATTCGGAGAGATTCTTCAGGTCTTCCACCAGGATTAAAGTTTTTCAATATCATCTGCTTTCCGATGTAATTGAAGCGTAATGTTATGAAATTATAGCGCCGTTGAAAAAGCGAATTGAAAGTTGCCTTAGCTGTCCGGCGAGGACTGTTCATTAATTAATAAAAATCATTGATTTCAGATAGTTGTAGTCACACATCGACATAACGGCTTTGCAGTATGATTTCACGAGTTCGAGATTGCGCATATTTAGAACTATAACTGAGACCTTCTTCAATTTTGCCAAAAAAAACGTTGTAACCATATTATTTGACTTAATTTGAATATAAATCGGCAAGCCGGCACTTTGTATTTTCCTTCCAGCCGTCCTATATTGAAATCAAGAAGTAGGGAAACAAGTTATGAACTTTAACGAGCACGAGAAAGGAGAGATGATCATGGCTAGCAAAGAATATTGTGACACAATGAGTCTTGAACTCTCCGGATGGAAAGATAAAGTATATGACGTGGTCGAAAAGCTGGACCATATGTCGACCGGAGAAAAAGAGAGGATTGTACCTGAGGTGTTCGCTTTGCATATGATAATTGAAGAGCTGAGCGAGAGGATTGACGGCCTGAACAATGCTTGCGAGCTCAACTGGAAGCCTGAAAGCGAAGAGGAAAAACATGTTTGGTTCAGGCCGGATGTTGTTGAGACCGCGGAGACCATTCCTCAAAGCGACATCGGGGGATAAATCCTCGAGTAAGACGCCCAAAGGGATTAATCGTAAAAGATTGATCCCTTTGGTGCGTTATAAAGGCTTATAGCCTGCTTGGATTCTTCTTTACGGCGTGACAATGTTGAACATCGGCTTGAATTCCTCCAGCAGGTCGAGCAGATCGAACAGACTGTCAGCATTTCCATCCACTAAAACATTGCCCGATGCGATCGCATTATTCCATGCTTCCATCCAGTCGGGGCTGGTGTTGATGGCGTTCAGTGTCGGCCTGGAGAGCCTGATCGTTGCGTCCGCAGACGCCGACTGACGCCCTGGTCCGGCATAAGTGAGGGTTGAGTTTTCGAGCGTGAGCACCCAGTCTTCTTCAGGATCGGGTGCGTCGGAAACATTCCAATTCAGGACAATGCTCTTGCCGTCCGCCTTAGGCCCGTTGAGCAGGATACCGAGATAATCGAAGTACAGGTCCAGGGTCATCGCCCTGAATGCATCCGCACTGACGGGGCCCTTCCCCGCGGCCGGGGGGACACCGTTGCGCAGCTCGGAGGCTCCACTCAGATAGTGGTTCCTCCAGATGCCGGATTCGGCCTGGTACCCGAGCTGTTCGAGGGCATCGGCCTCCAGCTGCTTTGCCGCTTCGTTGTCGGGTTCCGCAAAGACGACATGGTTCATAATCTGGGCCACCCAGCGATAATCGCCGTCCTTGAATGCCTGGCGTGCCCGGGCGACCACCGACTGAGAGCCTCCCATGTATTTGATATAACGCCTGGCCGATTCCTCGGGCGGAAGTGGATGCAGATTGGCGGGATTGCCGTCATACCAGCCGAGGTATTTCTGGTACACCGCCTTTGCATTGTGGTTCACCGTGCCGTAGTAGTCGCGGTTGGCCCATTCCTGCGCCAAGCTCGGAGGAAGCTTGAGCATTTCAGCGATCTCGACCATGGTGTAGCCCTGGTTTGCGAGGTGAAGCGATTGGTCGTGGATATATTTATAAAGGTCCCGCTGCTTTTTCATGAAATGGATGATCTTATCCTGGCCCCATACCGGCCAGGTATGGGCAAAAAACATCACCTCCGCCTGGCTGCCATACCGGTCGAGTGCACCATTGATCGCCTTCCACCAGTTTTTAGCGTTGCGCACCTCCGCACCCCGCAGGGTATAGAGATTGTGGTTCAGATGGTTCATGTCTTCGGCGGCACAGAGGGCGTTGAACTGCGGGAACCAGATTAACATTTCCGAAGGCGCTTCTGTTTCAGGCACCAGCACAAACTCTATCCGGACTCCGTCAATCTCGACATCTTCGACAGGTTGTGAGATGGTCTTGTTGGGCGCGATCATGCTCGTTGTGCCTATTGAGTTACCTTTCCCCAGTCCGGAATCCACCTGCCCTCTGGGTCCCCTCGGCAGTATCATGCCGTACTGGTAAATCGCCCGGCGGCCCATTGCAGCTCCGGCGAAGACGTTCTCGCTTATGGCGTTTTCGAGAAAGCCCTGGGGGGCTATGATCTCGACGCCATTATCGAGGTCTTCCTGGGAAACTACCCCCTTTGCCCCGCTGTAATGGTCCGCATGAGTATGGGTGTAGATAACTGCCTTTACGGACCTCGTCTCCTCGGGATCCCTGTATTGACGATAGAGTTTAAGCGCTGTCCTGGCCGTTTCAACCGAACTCATCGGGTCGATAAGGATAAGACCGCTCTGACCTTCTATGATCATCATACTCGCCAGGTCGAAGCCGCGCACCTGGTATATGCCCTGTCCCTCGCCTCCTGTTATTTTGAACAGCCCGTTGTTCATATTCAGGACCGCCTGTCGCCATAGACTCGGGTTAACGGTAGGCGGCACCTGCTGAGGAGCAGGGGGCGTCTCCGGGGAAGAGAGAAACTCGTATCCTTTCAGGGTCCAGGCGATGCGGCTTCCATCTTCTTTCGGGATAACAAAGTCCGGCCACGTCGCGATGAAACCCCTCCTGGCATCCGTGAAATCATCGGTATTCGAGAACGGCAGTTGCAGCCAGACCTGAGCATTGGCGACCGCCGTTGTCGGTTCTGCATCCTTGGGAACAAGTTGTTTGTCCTTGCAAAAACCCGATGATGCATTGCTTAGGATCAGGGCGAATAATGTCGCCCCCATACAGAATCTGATAAATTTTTTTTTCATTGTCCCCTCCTCCAAGAGGTCTACCCATTGTTATGTAAGATCTTACCCTTTCCGCTATCTGGTAATCTTATAATCCTTCAGGTTCTTCTCCACGAACTCAACATTAACTTTTTCATTTTGCCCCCTCCCTGTTTTTTAAAAAAAGTATGTCGTTTCCTCCTTCTATTTGAGACTGTCTGTCTTGTATGGATATTCCTCACTTTTCCGTCTTTAATCCTTGCCGTGAAAATTACATATGACGTTCTGGTCGTTAACCGCACAGAGTATATCCGCTTCGCCTTTGGCGAAGTATTTCCCGCCCAGGTAAAGACCGAACGGGACTGAATCGGCCTTGTTGACGGATGGACCCTCGGCCTCTAAAAATCGATAGGCGTAAAGGGCGGACAAGTCAATCCTGTCGGCATCCAGATCGATGTTAAGCATGGATCTGCGGCTGTTGTACGAGAGAGTTAACTTTATCGATGAGTCGGGATTTTGCCCTTTCATTTCTATAACAAGCTTCTTGCCGTCAAAGTCCCGGGAGATGACCTCGAGTTTGTCAGAGTCCGTGAAGTGGTTCCCTAAACGCAGGTGCACCCATTCATCGCGGTTCATCGAGAAACCGGCTGGAACGATAAGGCTCATTTTTGCAGAGAATCTGTCGTGATTCAGCCTGCTCTCATCGAGGAAAAGAGTGCCCTGGACTTTCTCTACCGGGATCCAGGAGGCCGCAAAAGCGGTCGCAGTCGGGTTATTGCTCAGATGAGCCTGATAGGTCAGACTCCATGGCTTTAGTTTTTGGTAGTTACGGATATCGTCGTAGATCCACGGCGCGTCGTACCCTGTCGCATCCTCATTCGGAACGAGTAAGTAGGGAGTTATCGTCACATCGGAGATACATAATTCCGTGGAATCCGGACCGCCACAAGGGGGCACGGTGTATTTAAAACCAAGACTCTGCTGCATCTCCGTCGTTGTCTTGATATCCATCGAGAAGTTCACGTTTCCTTCGGCGGTGATCCCGAATGCGCTGGCCGAAGTTGAAAAGCCCACATTGAAGCCGTTTGTTACAGCATCGGTGACTGTTTCTACATATTGTGTTGTTGTTGAAGCACCCTGGGAGCTCTGAAAAGCCGGTAGCGGGGCATTATTGAGTATCTTATAGGTGCCCGTATTGAGCACAGGCTCCATCCATGCTTCGATGCCGGTACTCAGAGGCATCGGCGTCATTCCCGTAAAGATCTTTGTAGAACAGTCCGTACCGCCCATGCAGTCCGATGGCCTGTCGAGGTAAAAAGCCTTTTTCCCCAAGGAAGTGTCCGGCCCATAGGTTATCACCATAATGCGCAACTCGTGGGTGTCTCCATCGTAGGCCAGTACATTGCCATTATAGGACTGCATGATATACTCGTCGGTCTTGAGGTCAGGTTGAAGGAACAGCACCCAGCCGAGACCCCCGGGATATGTGGGATAGTTATAGGACCTCATAGTGTCCGTCCTTGTAATGCTTTTCTTCACCGCCGACTCTTTTGTATGTTTCACCCCGGCTGATACTTTTGCCTGCATGCCCACAGGGCCGAATTTCCTGCCGTAGGAGACCGATGCCCCAGCCGAGGCCGTCCAGACCGTTGAGAAGCTGTAAGTAGACTGAGTCGAGAGTTCCACTGTGGATATATTGGCGGAGTCTGCCTGGGGGACCATGTAGTTTTTAGGATAGGGAGGCGTCCCCTGAATCACCCCGATCACCGTGGAAGTGGTCAGGTCTGCCGGCGGAGGAACGGGTGTGTCATCCGCATGCTTCAGGTAGTCGGATTTATAACTGGAATAGCGGAATTTGATGGTCTCATCACTTTGCCCGAACATTTTATAGTTATACTCGCTGCCTCTGGAATACCAGAGATGCAGGTACATCTGCAGATCTTCGGTCGTACCGTCGTTTGTGAAGACAGGGAGTATTGCCCATGCAGGCCACCCGGCGTAGCCATAGATATGGTCACTGTCGCTCTGCGAAAGCTCGGTCCACGTCGCGGCCCAGGTTCCCAAATCACCATTTGAGCCGGATGGAGTATATTCCCCGTGAAATATGTAGCTCCACGTCGTGCTGGTACCTGCAGGAGTTGTGCAGAACACCTGTATGGCATACTTGTTATTGGTATAGCCCTCTGACGTTCCTGTGAACAAGCGGACCGAGGTGACCTTGCTGAGACCTGTTTGCACATATCTCTGACCATAACCCGGAGATTCCCCGTCGAAAAAGAAATAATAAATGTTTGAGTTGCCCATGCTGTATGCAATCATCATCTTCTCTTTGAATCCCTCGGTGGCGTCGGGCACCATAAAAACTTCACCAGCGGCGCTGGCGTAGAGCCAGCTCGCCGGGTAGTTGGCGGTGCTGGCATTGAAAAAGAAGATTCCCTGGCCGAATGTTAGACCGTCATCCGAAGAGATGTAATGCCAGTTATTGCCATACGTGGTAGCGGTAAGAAACGTATCGGAAT
>JBECKU010000069.1:0-6144 GCA_040235385.1 Candidatus Sulfobium sp.
AGTCTATATAGGCAAGGCTTATTGTATATTCGGGCGACGAAGGACTGATCTTCGAGAGGACCTCGAGTTCCTGTAATGTGATCCGCTCGATGTTTTGAGGCATAACGGCAGCGGAAATCATTCTCCGGAATTCTTCTATTACGGCCTCGTGCTGAACTTCTTCGGATTTTCTAAAAAGTCCCAAACTTCCTCCGATCTTTTCTAGTCATTAGATTAACCCAAAAAAAAAGGTTCAACAAGAGAAAACCGATATTCAGCTATTTTCTCCGATAAAAAGTTCACAGGGCTAAGGAACCCATCCGATTTACCCTGTTCAGAAAAAAAATTTCGCTGATATTCTGACAGCCGTTGCATTGCGCAACAACCTTCGACTTGTTTGCATCAATTCGTAAAAGCTCTGAATTCGGTAAATAAAGCCGACTCTCACTTAGCCTATTGCATTCTGAAACATTCAGGAGAAAAGCTAATTTTCGATTTTCTTGCCGATTTTCCTTGATAATCAAGAGGTTAAGGTCTGCCAAAAAGACTGGCATGAGAATTGATCTATTAAATATAAAATTCTCAATGAAAGGAGGAAAGGAAATGAAGAAATTATTCAAGAAATTTGAAACCGCCATGACGGCTGTCGCTTTTGCCGAAGCCGGCGAGTTCGATACAGCGAGGCAGATCATGAACGAAGACAGGCCGAGAAAGACAGACAGGCCGTCTGACCGTAAAAGACCTGTAGACAGAAAAATAATGAGAGCGGATTAAAGACATGAAGAAGTTTAAAAAAATGATGGAGAGAATGGAGGACGCCATGGCGGCGGTCTCCTTTGCTGAAGAAGCCGAATTCGAGACCGCCAGGGACATGCTGGGTGAAGAAAGGCGGGTCTTGCTGGCGGTCAGAGAGAAGCAGATCGACAACAAGACATTGAAATACGCCGTGAATACCTGCAAAAGAGTAGCGGCGAGTTTGGATATTCTGTACGTCTCGTCATCCGCTCCGGTCGACTCGGTCCTCGACCGCTTTATGCATGGCCTTGACGAAGAGGGAATTCTTTATAGGTTCGTCAGGAAAACGGGCTGTCTGAAAAAGGCGATCATCGACTATACGGACGCCAGAAAGCAGATACTTTTCGTCGTAATCAAATCATCGGACAGCCTCGACATAGACTGTACCGGGAAAGAAAGAAAACTCTCGGACTCATGGAAAAATTTGAAATGCCCTCTGGTGGTTGTGTCTGAAGGCGCCCAGGCATAAGAAAGAGGATAAGTAATAAAAATTGTGTTCGGATTCAGAAACTATTTGTGAAAGGAGGAAGTAAATGGCTGCATACAAGAAAAGGAAGCCGTACGTTAAGGCGATAATATTCGGGATAGTCTCCGTATTCTCGTATATCTATCTCTTTAAGAACGTGGGACTCGTAATGGAGGGGTTCACTCGAGGAGGCGCATACGCCGCTCTCCCGGTGATCACGGCATTTTATTTTTCATTCGTACACGCTGCCTTCTGCAGCAATGTGCTTGAAATCATGGGCCTGGAAGCCAAGAGAAAAAAGTCAGTGCCGGTGAAAGGTTAATAATAAGACAACTAAAGGAGGAATAAAAGTAAAATGAAAAAAGTCTATGCTGTACTACTGGCAATACTCTTGCTCCTGTCCTTCTCGCAAGCCGCACTGGCCGGCGGAGGGGGTCCGCCGGAAGGTGTTAAAGTCGGCGTATTCACTTCGGTAAATCCCGATGACAATACGGCGGTATTTATGCAGAACGGCAAGAGCGACGCAACGGTCCTTAAATTGGGTGAGACAGTGAAGGCCGGGGCCATCCCGGTTGACCAGAAGGTGATGATAAGCCTCGATAAGGCTGAAAACGGAGAAGAAACGGTAAAAGATGTCTCACGCATGTTTATAGGGCTGAAACTCGAAAAGATTCTGGCGCTCCTTCTTATCGGTCTCATCGGAGGTCTCCTGAGCGGATTCATAGGCTCCGGCGGGGCCTTCGTGCTGACACCCAGCATGATGTCCCTCGGAGTTCCCGGCGCTGTTGCCGTGGCGAGCAATATGTGCCACAAGTTCCCGAAAGCGATGGTCGGGGCTTATAAACGGTTCAAGTACGGGCAGGTGGACCTCAAACTCGGATTGGTCATGGCATTTTCGGCCATAGCGGGTGTGCAGATAGGTATCAAGATACAGAAGATCATCCTTAACAACTGGGGCAACGCAGGCTCGAACCTCTACGTCAGTCTGGTATTTGTGGCCGTGCTCGTCATAGTGGGAGGCTACGTGTTCCACGACGCCCGGAAACTCGCCAAGGGAGGCTCCGAAGTGACGACCTCTAAGCTGGCTCTGGCGCTCCAGAAGGTCCAGATCCCGCCTATGATGAACTTCAAGACCGCGGGCGTGAGATTGTCGGCCTGGGTGACGCTGCCCGTGGGGCTCGCCACTGGGATGCTGGCCGCCACTATTGCGGTAGGCGGCTTCATCGGGGTGCCCGGCATGATATATGTCGTCGGAGCTTCGGCCCTTGTCGCCAGCGCCACCGAGCTCGTAGTGGCCTTTATCATGGGCTTCTGGGGCTCGGTACAGTGGGGTATCAGCGGTCTTATCGATATAAGGATGACATTGCTTATCCTTGCCGGATCGTTATTTGGGGTGCAGCTCGGTGCACTGGGGACCACTTATGTCAAGGATTACGTGATCAAGATAGTCATGGGCGCAGTCATGCTCATAGTGGCCGTAAGCCGCGGCGCCAAGGTCCCCGTATATCTTTCGGACCTGGGACTTATGAACGTCAATTCCGGTATGGAGCATGTGCTTAATTCAATAAGTTTCTGGGCTCTCGTTGCGGCCCTCGCCACCGCCGGCATCATCATTACCGGAGCGATGGTAAAGGGCATGATGCAGTCCAGAGCGGAGGAAAGACACGCCCTGCAGGAGAGCGTGGCAAAACATGGCTAATTACAGGAAGATCCTGGTCGCCATCGACGGCTCCGATTCAAGCCTGAATGCCCTTAAACAGGCATTCAGGCTTGCAATCGATGAAAAATGCTGGATCACGGTGTCCAGCGTCGTGCCGGAATACAAAGGGGACCTGGACCTGACGGCAATGAGGGACATCCACGAGGCCCTTATGCAACCCGGAAGAGAGATCCTGTCTCAAGCGAAAGAAGTCGCACGGCTCGAAGGGGCGCTCATCAAGACCGTCCTTGAAGAAGGAGAGATCTACGAGAGAATCGTAGATCTCTCCGAGGCGGAAAACTGCGGGATCATAGTGATCGGAAGGCGCGGGAAAAGTCCATTCCCGAATGTTCTGATCGGCAGCACGACCGCCCGTGTTATCGGCCATAGTCAGAGAGACGTGCTGGTCGTACCCGCAAACACAAAAATCGGATGGGACAGGATTCTTGTCGCAACTGACGGTTCAAAAAACAGCCGGACAGCGACCG
Organism: Candidatus Sulfobium sp.; assembly: GCA_040235385.1. Lineage (GTDB taxonomy): Bacteria > Nitrospirota > Thermodesulfovibrionia > Thermodesulfovibrionales > UBA6898 > JBECKU01. The sequence goes on from JBECKU010000069.1 coordinate 3,428, forward strand.
ACAAAGCGATAGACTTTGCCGGGTCTTACGGCGGAAAACTTACGGTTGTGTCCGTTGTCGACGTGCCGGCCGAACTTTATGGAGAAGCTCCTTCCCTGGTGGAGCAGCTCGCAAGACAGGCCAGGAATAACGTATTCCAGGTAAAGGAGAAGGCGGAAGCAGCCGGGGTCCCCGTGCAAGCACACGTTCGGGAAGGCGAAAGCTATCAGACCATAATAAAATTTGCCGATGAGGAAAAGACCGATATGATCATAATGGGCAGCCATGGCAGAACGGGTCTCAAAAGGCTGCTTATGGGAAGCGTAACTGAAAAAGTCATCGGCAACGCGCCCTGCCCGGTCCTCGTCGCGAAATCTTAATTGATTTCCTGCTCTGAGAACAACAGTCCTCATAATGATGTCACGATGAGGACGAAGCCCGCGAGCATCAACAAGGCCCCCAGGAACCTCATTTTGATGTCCTCTTCCCTGAAGAACAGATATCCGTAAAGAACACCGATGAGCAGGCTGGTCCTCTTCACCGAAACCATATAGGCGACTTTCGTAAGACTTATCGCCAGCATGTGGGTCACAATCATGGCGGAATAAAAAAAACCAGGCAGGATCAGAGAAATATAACTCTTCCTTCCAAGGAAAGGCCGTAATTCTCTTCTACCCTTGAAAAGGGCCGCCGGAGCAAACGACAGACTCAGAGCGATAAAATAGGTGATGCCGAAAAATAAAGGAGAGGAATGCTCTATAGCCAGTTTCCCCATAGACGCTGTGATGCTGTAGAGAAACGCCACACTCAGCATCAGGACGGAACCTTTCTCCCTCGCCACCGCCCTGATCGGTTCGAGAATCCCGCTTCTCGCTGTACGGATATTCAGTAGATAGCCTCCGGAGGCCAGCAAGACAACGCCTGTTCCGCCTGCCAACGACACCTTCTCGCCCAGCGTCACATAAGAAACAAGAATGAGAAATACGGGCGTAAAGGCGAGAAAAGGCAGAGTAAGACTCAGCGGCGATATCTTGAGCGCCCTGACATAAAGGACGACTGTTACCAGTTCGATCGGCAAGGCAACGAAAAATGCCGCGTAAAAGACCCCGTCTAACCGGGGAATGGGCGTAAAAAACCAGATTATTATTAATGGAGGGAGTGAGAATAAAAGTCTGAACCAGGCGACAAGGTATTCATTGCTTTCCTTTCTCATGGACTTTTTTACAAGAGCGTCGCTCGTGGCCAGGGAAAAAGCGCTTACTAAAGCAAATACCACCCACAGGTCCCTCATGCCCTGCAAATCTTTACGGCTTTACAAAAGCCGTTTGACACATGAAAAGCGGTCCGATAGAATAATGTCGTGAAGAACGACTCTGTAAAACTGTGGTCCATCTGCCTGCTCACTTTAGCTTTCCTTTCATCATGCGACAAGAAGGTCGATAATCCTGTCAGCCGATACGGTGATGCGCTTATCGGCGCCCATCAATCTGCTAAGCAGACAGCCGAAACAGCCGGCCTTGCCTCGATACAGGAGGGCATCAGACTATATTTTGCTTCGAACGGCAGGTACCCCGGAAGCCTGAGCGAACTGGAAGACCTCATGGGTGCTCCCATCGATTCTGGAAGATATGAGTACGATCCTCAGACGGGAACCGTCCGGGCAAAAAATAATTAACGGCTAGTTTTGTATTCCCTTCTCGACCTCATGCCGAGGGATGTTACTATATCGTAGGGGATCGTGTGTATGCGTTCCGAAAGCTCGGCTGCCGTGATTTCATTACCCCCCTGTCTGCCGAGCAGAACGACTTCGTCCTCTTCAGAAACATTTTCAATGTCGGTCACATCAAGCATAGTCAAGTCCATACAGACCCTTCCTACTACTGCCGCCCTACGTCCTTTAACAAGCACTTCAGCATTATTAGAAAAAAGACGGCTGAACCCGTCCGCATAGCCCACGGGTATCACCGCGATCCTGCTTTCTCTGGGGGTAATGAAAGTCCGTCCGTAACTGATCGGAGCACCCTTCCCCACATTTCTCACCGTTAGGATTTTTGTCTTGACAGTCATTACGGGCGCCAATCCGAATCGTTCAACAAAAGGGGACTGTCCATAGAGAACGAGCCCCGGCCGTACCGCATCCAGCAGGGCGTCACCGAAAGAAAATATTGCGGCGCTGTTCGCCATATGAGAGAGAAGGGGACGCCCGAGTCTGGCCGTGATAGAGGACCTGATCGAGTTGAACGACTTAAGCTGCTCCACTGCGTAAGACCTGTCGGAAAGATCGGCTTCGGAAAAATGACTCAGCAATCCTTCAACCTCTATGCCTTCCAGCTCTGAAATACTGAGAGCCTCGGTAACAGCCTGTGAAGGATCGAAGCCGAGACGACCCATTCCCGTATCGACCTTGATGTGTACGGCTATCTTTTCACCCCTCTTCCTTGCCTCCTTCGAGAATGCCTCGGCCGTGCGACGGTCCTGGATCACCGGGGTGAGACGATAATCGAAATAGTCGTCGATATCGGACCGGTCGAAAAGGACGATTATGGAGGCTCCGATTCCCTGTGCCCTTAGCGTCCTGGCTTCCCCGGTAAAAGCGACCGCGAGAACAGAAACTCCGTCTTTCAGAAGGTTTCTGGAAATTTCCACCGAACCGTGCCCGTATGCATCGGCCTTCACTACGGCAATGACGGTCCTTTCGGCGATAATAGACCTGATAATACGCAGGTTGTGTTTCAGGG
>JBECKU010000329.1:0-5140 GCA_040235385.1 Candidatus Sulfobium sp.
CTGCTCCTCAGCCTCGGGAGCAGGGATCGTTTTCAGGATAAGATCGAAAAGGACCCTGTAATCGTCCGCCTCTTCATCCGGCGACAGTTTTGCCAGGCCCCTCTTTGCGTCGGTATATACTATCGGAAAGTCGAGTTGTTCTTCCGTGGCATCGAGGTCGATGAACAGGTCATACACCTCATTGAGCACTTCATTGATCCTGGCATCTGCCCGGTCGATCTTGTTGATGACAAGAACAGGAGGCAAACCCAGTTCGAGAGCTTTCTTGAGGACAAATCGAGTCTGGGGAAGCGGGCCTTCCGACGCATCCACGAGCAAAAGAACCCCATCGACCATCTTAAGTGTTCTTTCCACCTCGCCACCGAAATCCGCATGCCCAGGCGTGTCTACGATATTTATCTTGACCCCCATATATTCCACGGCGGTGTTCTTGGCCATGATGGTTATGCCGCGCTCGCGCTCCAGATCAATATTGTCCATGACCCTTTCCCGGACTATTTCATTCATCCGGAAAATACCGGACTGACGGAGCATCCCGTCGACCAATGTTGTCTTGCCGTGGTCGACATGGGCGATAATCGCTATATTTCTAATGTCGTCTCTTTTCACATCCAACCTCTTTTCACAGGGGATATTTCCGGCCGGCAGGAATGCATAACCGTCCCTTGACGCGGGGCAATGGGATTCTTGATCCGGACAGAATACATATTCTAAATGCACATCCGCAGAAAATGCAATGTTAGAGACCCGGAAGCATAACCCAGCTACGTACCCACGCAGAAAGAAATCAGTTATTTAAGTAAAACAATCGAATGACATCTGAAATAATTGGTAACGATGCCCCGAATGTTTTTCGGGTATTCGCGGCCATGGTTTCACTGGACAGCCTTTACCTCGATACCACCGCGGTAAACACCCTCTATCTTCCCGGTCGCAGCAACATCCTCCCTCACAAGGACAAAATTACCTTTCCCGATCTCTTCGCTGCGCATACAGGAAGTTTTTATCATATGATCGAATGAGACTCCCGCATAATGAAGAAACCGCATCTCCTCAAAAAAAGAATCACCGTGGACCGATCCTGGAGAACCGCTGTCGGACCCGACGTTTATGTCTACCCCGGCAGAGTACGCATAGTGCACTGCAGAAAGTTGTTCTTCAAAAATTCTTTCCATCATCGCTCTTTCATTAGGCCGGAGAGATGCCGAAACTCGTTTGAGCGCGCTTAACGTTGGGGTCCAGGATATCTTCTTTTCAGCCATCTCATGAAGCGCCTCTCTCGGCATGAAGAATCCATGTTCGATCGATTCGACACCGGCGCCCACGGCGTCGGATATGGCTTCTGCCGAATTGGCGTGACATGCAATTTTCAGGTTCCGCTCATCGGCTTCCTCCCTGATTATCTTCAGCTCTTCGGGCGAGAAACGTCCCTTCGTTACCAGTCCATACCGCTTCGCACTGACAACGCCGGAGTTTATGATCTTTATAAAATCCGCCCCAGATGTGTGGATATCCTTTACAGCCTGCTTGATTTCTTTCATGCCGCTGACACCCCTACCCAAGAATTTACCGTAACCGCTTTTGGGAAAGATGGCATAGCCGGCTGACCTTATCTCGACTTTGCCGGAAAGATATTTTTTTGCCTCCAGTCCGTTACCGCTTCGGTGTCCCATATCGGTCAGGGAAAGGATACCTCTTCTGATATATCTATCGCCCAGAGGAGCAAGATCATTTAGCGCAACAGGCCTTCCATTCTCCAAAAAATGCATGTGGGCTTCCCTGAAAGGCGGTACCTTGAAAAGGCGGAGATTCTTTACTCCGGGGGTCTCCTTCATATTCCGACAGAAGTGGATGTCGACTTTATTGTGTTCTCAGGCACAAATGCGAGGAGCCGGATACTTAAAAACCGGCTATTGCCAGGCGCGCGAAGTTGACAAAGACTGCTGGAAGGACTCCTATGCCGATCACTGCAGTAAGAGAGATCGCCAGTGCGAACCCGAGAGAAGGTGAGGTCGCAAGAGCGACCGGGGCGCTGGGTTCCCTCATGTACATGTACATCACGACTCTCAGATAGAAGTAAGCAGAAATCGCGCTGAAAATAACCGCTATAATCACTACCCACGTGTAGCCGGCGTTGATAGCACTCATAAAGAGATAGAATTTTCCGATGAAACCGGCCGTAGGGGGTATCCCGGTCAGTGAAAACATGAAGACGAGCATCAGGGCCGACGCAATAGGATGCGTTTTTGAGAGGCCTTCGAAATCCGAGATATTCTCACCTTTAAAGCCCTCGGTCCTGAGCATAATAATGACCGCAAAGGCGCCTACATTCATGAAAGCATAAATGAGCATGTAGTTCATGACACTCGCGAGACCGTCACCGGTGCCGGCGATTATTCCGAGGAGCGCGTATCCCGCATGGGCGATGGAAGAATAAGCGAGCATTCTCTTTATATTCGTTTGCGACAGGGCGACGATATTACCTACAGCCATGGTGAGGATCGCGATGGGAATGAGGACCGACGCCCACTCTACCCTCAATGATCCGAAGGCCTCGAGAAAAACCCGTCCCAGAACGGCAAATCCGGCCGCCTTCGGCCCGACAGACATAAATGCGGTTATTGACGTCGGAGCGCCTTCGTAAGCATCGGGGGCCCACATATGGAAAGGGACCGCTGCTATCTTGAATGAAAAAGCGACCGCAAAGAAAATCATTGAGAGAATAAGGACCGGCTGTGCGGAAAGATCGTTCTCCACGATATATGATGCTATGCCTCTGAGGTTTGTCGTCCCGGTAAGCCCGTAGATCAGCGCAGTACCGTAAAGCAGGACGGCTGAGGCGAACCCTCCGAGCAGAAAATACTTCATCGCCGCCTCATTGGATTTTGTATCGTGACGTAAGAAGCCTGCGAGCACATACGTACTGAGGGCCATCAGTTCGAGGCCGAGGTATAGGACTATCAGGTCTCCCGCAGACGCCATGATCATCATGCCGAGTGTCGAAAAAAGGACCAGGCTGTAGTATTCGCCGAAGTTCACCTTTTCGATCTCGAGGTACCTGATGGATATAAGGACGGTCAGAATGACGTTCAGAAGAAAGACGAGCTTGAAGAAAATGCCGTAACCGTCTGCGATGAACATTCCGTTGAAAGCCGTGCCCGGAGATCCCCCCAATGTATATCCGACGACAAGGACACTGAGAATGCTGAAAAATGCGAGGACCTCCTTTCTTTTGAATACGAGATCCGAAAGGAGGACGAAAAGAGCGAGAACCGTCATGATAATCTCGGGCTTCATAGGCGCCAGGTCGGGCATTGGAATCATTTTATAAAGACCCTCCGTTCTTCCTCATTTCACTGCGTCCATGATGTGTGAAGCGACATTAACCCCACCCTGCAGGCTGCCGGCGTCCACTCTCTCAAGAAGGTGGCGGACCGATTCATGCATGAATCCCAGAAATGTGTCAGGATACACGCCAATCCAGAATATCAGGACAATCATCGGCAAAAGAGTGATGATCTCTCTCGCATCGGCATCCCGGAGTTCCGCTACCTTCGGATTGGTTTCCATAAAAAACACCCGCTGATAGAGCCAAAGCATATAACCCGCTCCTATGATTATTCCCGTTGCCGCAAGTACACCGGCCCACTGGCTCGCGGCAAAGCCTCCGAGGATAATGAGAAATTCTCCTATAAACCCGTTCGTTGAGGGAAGCCCGATCGAGGCGAGAGTGAATATAATAAAAGCGGCCGAATAGAGAGGCATCACGCTCGCAACCCCCCCATAGTCAGCTATCTGCCTGGTATGGGTCCTGTCGTATATGACACCCACGCTCAGGAAGAGGGCCCCTGTAACAATACCGTGATTTATCATCTGGAGTATGCCGCCTTCCATTCCCTGGGAATTCAGAGCAAAAATACCAAGGGTGACAAACCCCATATGGCTAACGGAGCTATATGCAATCAAACGCTTCAGGTCCGTCTGGGCAAGACAGATAATGCCTCCGTATATGATCGCTATAATGGACAGGGTAAGCATGACGGGCGTCATGGCCTTCGCGGCCTCGGGGAGAAGCGGGAGGGAAAACCTCAGAAACCCGTACGCGCCCATCTTTATCAAGATAGCCGCCAGAATAACACTTCCGGCGGTAGGGGCCTCGGTATGTGCATCCGGGAGCCATGTATGCACGGGGAACATCGGAACTTTCACCGCAAAGGCAGCAAAGAACGCCCAGAAGAGCCAGAACTGCATCTCATAAGGATAAGACTGAAGAGCAAGTTCAAGTATATTAAAGGTCCTTCCAGAATAGAGGTAGAGGGTGATAATCCCGACAAGCATCAGGACACTCCCCACGAGTGTGTAGAGAAAAAATTTCACTGCGGCATATACCCTCTTCGGTCCTCCCCATACCCCGATAAGAAGGTACATCGGGATCAGCATGGCTTCCCAGAAAATGTAGAAAAGGAAAAAATCGAGGGAGCAGAAGACCCCGATCATCGCCGCCTCGACAATCAGTATGGAAATAAAAAACTCCTTCACTTTTGTCTTGACAGAGTTCCAGGATATGAGGATGCACAATATCGTGACGAGGGTGGAAAGTAGCACGAAAAGAATACTGATACCGTCCAGACCGAGGAAATAATGTATATTCCATGAAGGTATCCATTCGTGTTTTTCAACAAACTGCATTACATGAGTCGACTTATCGAAATGCGTGAATAAGGGTATCGACAGAATAAACGTGATGATACTGACGGTCAGCGCCAGCCACTTTATCAAACTCTCCTGCGCTCTTCCCATCAGGAGAAGAAGGACCGCTCCTGCAACGGGCAAAAATATCAGTGTGCTTAGCACCGGAAAGCCGAGGTTATTCATAAGTACCTCTTCCATATTAAACGCCCCTCAGCAGCATCAGCGCCGCTATGACCACTATTCCCGCCGCCATTATTGCAGCGTAATGCTGCGTCAAACCCGTCTGGATCTTCCTGAGTTGTCTGCTGACACCGCCTATTGCCGAGGGTACGCCGTTGACGACCGCCTCTATGATCCGCGCGTCGGTCACACCTATAAGAATATTCCGGGAGATCCAGATCGCCGGCCTGACGATGAGCAGGCTGTAAAGTTCGTCGACGTAATATTT
>JBECKU010000140.1:0-5101 GCA_040235385.1 Candidatus Sulfobium sp.
CTGATGCCTCATAAATATCGGCAATCTGGCGAAGAAAAATGAAAGTCCCCGAAGGATTGCGAAGGGGAAGAGAGCCTATCTCCGTAATGCTTCTCCTGTCTTTAGGATCGAGGATTACCGAAACATCGAAGACCCGGTCTCTCTCATATATCTGACCGGCAATATCGCCCTGGTAAGCGGTACTGATCGCATCGATAATGTCACCGGACTCAAATCCCCACCGCGCGATATCCGCCTCTCTGAGCCTGATAACGAGCTGCGGCGATTCCGGTGGAGATTGCACCTGAACTTCCCTCGTGCCTTTCATCCCGCCCAAAACCGCCGCTACTTCCTGTGTTTTTTCCGCAAGGACATCGAGGTTATCTCCGAAAATATTGACGACAACGGATGCCGTATACCCCGAAATGGTCTCCTCGATACGTTCCGACAGGAAAGTCTTGACCGAATAAGTTATGCCCGGGAATTCGGACATGACATCCCGTATTCTTTGTGATGCGTTCTCGGGAAGTTTTCCCGGTTTAAGACTTACATTTAACTCTCCTGAATTCGGTCCTCTGCTTTCTTCCCCCTTTTCGGCTCTTCCGACCCTCTGGGCTACGGAATTCACGAAAGGAAGTTTAAGAAGTTCATTGGTTACATGGCGACCTATCCGCAAAGATTCCTGAAGTGAGGTCCCCGGAGCGGCCGTCATATGGACTATGAAATTTCCTTCCTTCAGCTCGGGAAGGAATTCGCCTCTCAGAAAGGGAATAATTGCAAATACGGAAATGATAAGAACGGATGAGAGGGTGACTATGACTTTCGGATGTCTCTCAACCTTGAGGAGATTTGCCCGGTATCGCTCCTTCAACCATCGTGCAATGGGCGATTCCTTCTCCGAAAGGTCTTTTTTGCCAAGGAGCAGCAGGCATAGCGCGGGAGTAACCGTGAGGGCAACTCCCAGGGAAGCGAGAATGGCCAGGATGTAAGCGGTGCCGAGCGGGGCGAAGATCCTTCCGGCCACGCCGGAGATGGTCAACACAGGGATAAAGACCAGCACCACGGCAAAAGTCGCGTAAACCACGGCGCTCCTCACCTCTATGGAGGCATCAAATACGACCCTTAAAACGTGGCGGGGACTATCCGAATGGCGGTTTTCCCTCAGCCTGCGAAATATGTTTTCTACATCGATAACAGCATCATCCACCACTTCGCCGATGGCGATTGCCAACCCTCCCAGGGTCATAGTGTTCAGGCTGTAGCCCATATGTTCCAAAACCGTCACGGCTGCAAGGAGCGACAATGGTATTGCCGTGCAGGATATGGCCGCAATCCTGAGGTTGAACAGGAAAAGAAATAATATGATCACAACAAGGATACTTCCCAAAAGAAGGGATGATCTTATATTGTGTATGGCCGTTTCAACGAAATCAGCGGGCCTGAAGAGCGCCGGATAAAGCGTTATGCCTTGTTTGACGAGTGACGGACGAAGTTCGTTCAGGGTTTGTTCAAGCCTTCTGGTCACTTCAACCGTGTTTGCGCCGTATTGCGCGGACACCTCAAGAATGATTCCGGATTTCCCCATAATTGCGCCTGCACCGATGGGGGGCTCAGGGGCATAGGTTACATTTGCCACGTCTTCCAGCGTCACATTGGCTTCGTTCTTATGCAGAAGAACCGTCCTGCCCAGTTGCCCGGTCGAGAGGGGCTGCCCCTCGGGCTGGAGGGTGATGCGCTGATTTTCGCTGTCGATATGGCCCGCTCCCCGGACGCCCGTTGCACCCCTCGCGACAGCAAGCACTTCGTCAAGGGAGATGCCGTACTGAATCAGTTTCTCCGGTCGGACCTGTATCTGAAGCTGTTTTATATCGCCTCCGAAGGCGGCTATCTTGGCTACCCCCGGAACGGCCAAAAGGGTCCTTTTGATAGTCCAGTCTGCGAAGGTCCTTAAATCCATCAATGAAAGCTTGTCGGAAGTCAGTCCGAGCACCAGCACCACATCGGTTGATGACGTGAGGGGCGTCATCACAGGCGGCCTGAGCCCCTTCGGCAACTGTCCGGCCATTGAAGACAACCGCTCTGCGATCATCTGCCTTGCGAGGTAGATATCGCTGCCCGTCTTAAAGGCGACGGTAATAGCCGAGAAACCCTGTATTGAAACGGAGCGCATGGACTCTATGCCCTGCACGCCTTTAAGAGCGGCTTCGATCGGCCTTGCCACCAGCAACTCGACCTGCTCCGGGGAAAGACCGGGGGCCTCGGCATGGACGGTTACCTGGGGGGGTGCGAATTCCGGGAACACATCGTATTTAGCCTTTGTAAGGCTGTAGAGGCTGTAGCCCAGAAATATGAGGGCAAGCGCCAGTATTACGCCTTTGAACCTGAGGGAGAACCGGATAATGGCACTCAAAACCCCGTTGTGTCCGGATTCATTCACTATTAATCTTCTTCCTCATTTTCTCCTCCGGCGGGTGTAGAGGGTCTGGTCTCCTGGGATAAAAGGATTTGTGAACCTTTGATTACCACCTTTTCTCCGGGACTAAGAGCCTCTGAGACGAAATAGCCGGCCGGGACGGGTTTCAGGGTTGACACTTCACGACGCGCAAAATGCTCCGGTTCTATTTGAACATAAGTCCATGCCTTACCCTGAAACCATACAACGGCAGAAAGCGGAATGACGACGCCCCTGATTTTGCGGCCGACCGGCATCACGGCCCGGACATTCATCCCCGGTATCAACGAAGCATGTGAAGGGGCCACGTAAAAAAAACCTATTCCCTGAGTGCGCGGATCGGCGCCGGGAGTGCGGCTTGCAAACCTGGCGGAGACCAGCTTTGGTCCCGGCGCCTCCAAGTTTATCGACCCGGGTGCAGTCTCTACATACTTGTCTGACGGGATCGTTATCCTGATCAAGACCTCTTTCAGTTCCGTTATCCGGCTAAGCTCCGGTGCGGAATGGAAGACCCATTCCGAGACGACTCCCCCCCACTGGGCCAGTGCGGTCTGTTTGACGGCCCGTAGTCTCTCTCCTGTAATAGATACGTCCGCTTCATTTGAAGCCAATACCGCACTTGCCGCTTGCAGATTCTTATCGGAAATATTGCGATTATCCTCATTTAGCTCTTTCAGTCTTTGGTATTCCCTGCGGGAGGCATCGAGGGCCGCGGCAGCCTTGTCCGCTGAAGCCACTGCCGAGAGGTAACTATTTCTGATTTCAATCAAGGCTTCAGGCTGCAGAATTGTCCCATACACTTGTAATTCTTCCTGATGCAAAACAGCTTTAAGCGGTGCGACAATTATTCCGGATTTATCCTGGGCTGACGTATCGAGCGTAAGCACGCTGTCGCCTTTTTGAATTACATTAGGTACTGCTTTTGGTTGAGCCTTTTCCCGATCGTTTTCGCTGCATCCGTATATAATGACCAAAAGGGCCGCGATTGCGACCCGAATGATGAACGATAATGACTTATTAATGCCTTTTTCAGATATCATTTATCTGCTCCTGTCCTCGGATTTGTTTTGGATGCCGGAGGAGGGAATTCCAAAGGAATAAGGGGGCGTTGAACGGCGTCTTCCAACATTCCCAGATTCTCTTGTGCTGAAACAAATGCCTCAAAATGTGACAGCGCGGATGAGGAAAATTCCGATTGTGCTTCTTCAAGTTCAAGGCGGTCAGACTCCCCGGCATCAAATCTGCTTTGGATTATCAACAACCGCTTTCCTTCTTTCGATACAAGTGCATCGGCAACCTGTAATTTCTTGAGGGCCTCGCTGTAGGCGGCCTGCGATCTGTCAATCTCTCCAATGACCCTGGCCTGCAGGGCGGCAAACCTGGCCGCCGATTCTTTCCGGCGGGCCTCGGCCTCTTCGATAGGACCCCGGTTTCTGTTGAATACCGGCAGTTCGACGGAAAACCCGAGTGACCACGTGTTATCACCCTGGTCCCATTCATAACCGGGTCCGAGATGAATATCAGGATACTGCCTTGATATTTCAAGCTGCAGGGCCGACTGGGAGGCTTTGTATTCGGAGAGGGCGATCAGAATGTCGGATCGATTTGATAATGCCTGGGTTCGGATCTCCTGTAAAGTGATCGGCTCAGGCGATTTTTCGAAGAGGTCGAAGGATATCGGAATCCCGTCAAGCGCATTCACCTGTAATCCAAGCGATTCCGCTACGGCGGCACGGGCTTCCGCCTTCTGTATTCCCATCTCCGAGAGTAAAAGGCGTATTTTATCAAGATTGAGGCGGGACTGCGTCGCCTCGAACCGGGAAACCTCTCCAACTGACAATCTCTTTTTAATAAGCCGCTCTGTTTCCAGTTGTATCATAAGATGATCGTTTAAGAGATGCTCTTTGACGGTCGCAGCGTATAGATTCAGCAGGCTCTTCCTCAGACGACCCCGAACCCGCCACGTCGTTGCGGCTATACCCAGTTGTGCGGCCTCTGTAAGATATTTGGCCTTGTCGATGCGGTATCCTCTTTTCCCTGCGGTTTCCACCGGGATATCCAGCGAGGCGCCCCACGTCCATGGAGAAATTCCGCCGGCGGTCTTCGAATGATGCTGACCCAAAAGCGATATACCGGGATTGAGGCGGCCTCCTGCGGTGATTACCTTAGCCTCGGCAACTTTCCACTTCGCGCGGGCCACGTCCATGTCAGGATGGTAATAAAGAGCAGCAATGGTGAGCATCCTAAAGTCCCAGGACTGAGGCGGCCACGGGGATACCTCATAGCCGAGGTTCTTCTCCAGAAATTCTTTAAGTTCAGGGGTGTCGAGGGAACGGCTTTCAAAGGCCAGCGCCGTTTGCATCGGCTGAAGAGGGCGGGATTGAAACGATGCGCACCCCGTTAGTAAAGCAAGAGAAAGTATGAAGGAAAATGCTTTCGTCTGACACATATATTTAAAATTATATACCACGCTGCGACAATTGCATGAAAAATGCAAAACTTTTGTGATCGGCGGGATGGTGCGGGATTTCAGGTGTTATTCAAACTTCTTCCTGGTGAATTTCCGTGCTTTCCAATTTCCAGTGAGTATCAAATGAGGATCAGGAATGTTGCGGGTTAGGGGATGGCCGTTTTTTACCGGGGTAATCAGACATTAATGTCTCTAATTTC
>JBECKU010000369.1:0-1858 GCA_040235385.1 Candidatus Sulfobium sp.
TTTACATCCTTTTACATCGTTATAGCCGACAGGACGATTTCTGTCTGGCGGTTCCTCATGCGGGCAGAGCCCACGCTCAGTTGGAAAACATCATTGGTTTTTTCGTTAATGTCATGGTGCTGCGTGCTGATTTTTCAGCCAACCGAAGTTTTAGTGAATTCCTTGCACTGATTCAGGAGCAGGTGTTATCTGCACTGGATTATCAGGATGTTCCCCTGGAGCTTTTACTTGATGCGCTTGAACTGAAAGTCAATCGCGCCTATTTACCTTTCACGCAAGTTGCATTCAGTCACAATGTTGTGCGCGACGATTACCTTGAAGGTTTTGAAAACCTGCATCTTGAGTACATCGATAAACTCAACAATGGCGCCAAGAATGATTTGAGCCTGCTGGTGCGTGAAAGTGAGCAGTATGCTGAGTTGATTATTGAATACGATAGCGCGCTGTTTCATGAAAGCAGCATTGCAAAACTGGCTGAGCATTTTATTTTTGTGCTAGATAGCATTCTTGAATCGCCACAGCTGCGTTTGGCGCAGATAGCGGTTGTCGATGGTGATGCGTTGCTAGAAGCATTAAATGTAAAACCAGATGATTTTGATGCGGTAATACCCTTATCCCACAGTCAACGTGATATTTATCTGGGAAGTTTGCTTTTCCCTGAATCGGCGCAACATAGCGAGGGGTTCAGTTTTCATATCAGGCAGGAAATTGATATTGAATGCTGGCGAGAAGCCATTCAATACCTTGCCAAGCAACACTACATCATGCGTGGTCGTCTTTTATTAAGTCCTGCGCCTTATACAGATATCGCCTATCAAGGTTTTGATCGACACTATCAAGTGAATCTTCAACAGCTCGATTGGCGAGAGCGATTCTCAGCGCGTATAAAAAACAACGAAGCTATTCAGGACGAACTAACCGAAGCCTGTAACGAACTTGTTTACCGCTATTACAGTGATCTGCAAGGTGAGCTTGCGCATTACTTCCTGATTCAGCTTTCTGAAGATCATTATTATTTTGTGATGGCAAACCATCATATTGGTGCTGATGGCATCAGTGTGATTTTTGCCCAGTGGTTGTGTACCGTTTATGAAGCCATGCTCAGGAAGCGAGCGGGTTCTCGTGAGCAACTTCCTGTTTATCCAGCACTCTTTGCAGAGCATGTGAAACAGAACAGGGGAGAAATGGACCGCCCTGAAACGATGGACTACTGGAAACAGCGTGCTGCTAATGTAGAACCTGTCAGTCATTTACCTTTGCCTGTAGAGAATCCGAAACGGCAAATTGAAAAGCGGGTAATTGATAAAGAGCACTGGCAGCAAATTGAAAGTTTCTGCAAAAAGAAAGGCATCTCTACCGCAAAATATTTTCGGGCAATTTATGCTTTTCTTGTCACACAGTATGGCAGGCTTGATGGTGATTTCTGTCTTAAGGATTTTGCACCCGGCCGTTCACCCGAACATCTTTTTTCCCTGGGTTGTTATTTCCAACAATATCCCTATGTGTTTGAAGGCGCCTTATTTGGACAGAACGGAAACTTTAATGCACTTTTTGATTACATTGATACCTATAACCGAAATATCAAACCCTGGCTGAATATTTCTGCCTATCAGCAAAGCAAGTTGTTCCCACAGAGCTCCATCGAGTTCATGTACAACTTTTATCCTTTTCACTTAAGCGTCAACCTGAATGGTGAGCAGAGCGATATCATAGAGTTTCCACCCATTGTTGATCGAGCCGTGCAGTTTGTGGTCAAGCATGCAAAAGGTGATATGGAATTAAACCTACATTATCACGAAGCAGATTTTACTTCCTTCAGGTTCCTTGAGCGTGTGCTTTATATCAGTGAGCAGATTGT
>JBECKU010000170.1:0-4613 GCA_040235385.1 Candidatus Sulfobium sp.
GCGGACTGGTACTCCGCGACGTGGGTCTGTAGAGATTTGCCGGTGACGTCTCCCATGGCCCAGATCCCGTCCGCGGCGCGCATGCGGTCGTCGACTTCCATGTACCGCGCCTTGGGGTCAAGTCCGGCCGATTCGAGTCCAAGGCCGTTCAGGTCGATCACGCGTCCGGCTGCGACCAGGAGGCGTTCCCCCGTTATTTCCGCTCCGCCGGAGAGCGCGACCGCAATCGACCCGCCGCGCCCTTCGATCCGCTCGGCCCGCGTTCCTGTGCGGACATCAATGCCTTCATCCCGGAACGTAGCCTCCACTGTTTCCGAAACTTCCGGTTCCTCGCGGAACAGGAGGCGCTCCCGGGTCTGGACTATGGTCACATCTACCCCGAAGCGGGCCAATACCTGCCCCAGCTCGCAGCCGGCATTTCCACCGCCCAGGATAATCATGGACTCGGGAAGTGCATCCATCTTCATCACATCGTGGGTCGTCCAGAAATCGATGTTCTGAATTCCGGCAATCGGGGGAATAAACGGCTTCGAACCGATGGCGATGACGATGCCGCGGCGGGCCGTGTATGTACGGTCGCCGACGGCAACCGTACGGGGACCTGTTAGCCGCCCCCGGCCCTTGATCATCGTGCCACCGCGCCGATTGTAGCGCTCCACGGCGACCGCATCGTTCCATCCTCCGGTGATCCAGCGGAGACGCTCCGCCACCGGGGCCCAGTTCGGCTTTACCCCGGAAATCCCTGTCATTGAAGAGGCTCGGCGAGTCGTCCACACAGCTTCGGCCGCCTGGACCATGACCTTGGACGGAATGCAGGCCCAGTACGGGCATTCACCCCCGATAAGGTTGGATTCGATCCCGATCACATCGACGCCCGCGGAGAGGAGCCGCAGGGAAAGATCCTCACCGCAGGTTCCGACGCCGAGAATGATGATGTCCGCTTCTTTCTTTTCGTTCATGATACGCTCCCCCAGGGTTATTGGTCTGTGATGTAGCGGAAATCGTCCGGTTGCGCAATTCGCCTCGAATCATTGATAGCCTTTTTGAAATGTCCACCGACTCTAATAAACCTGTTTAAGATTATTACACCAGTCAATATTTTCGTGAGAATTGTGCGTAATGTTCACGTAAGGGACGCACCGCAAGCGGCGCGTTCCACTTGGCTGCGTGATATCATGCCCACTTTTTCCCGAGTTCCTCGAGGCCGGCCTTTTGCAAATCTTCTGGACTCATCAGGATGCGAAATTTACAGTCGGCCTGAAAGTTGAGAAAGAAGGGTTCAGCAAATGAGGGTACATCCGACGGAGTTTGTATGTTAATCACGAATATTCCGCCGCGTTTTCCGTCTTGCTCAGTGAAGTATGCCGTCTCCGGCTTGATTGTTTCGAGTATACGCCCAATGATCTGGCCCACTGTTCCGTTTCTTACGAGGGAATTGAAGGGCTCAAGTGGGAATTCGACTGTAAGCAGCATTTTCATGAGATGACCTCCTTTTGTTTGCCTCTCTCTGTATGTTCAGCCTATTTGATTCTGTATATAATCTACACCCTTTCGATAACGTTGTTAAGTGTCAGGCACAGGAAGAAGATGATCATTTCTCTTTTTTTGTCGTCAGATCGAATCTTGTTTTCCACAACTTATTTCAGTTCGACAATTATTACGTCGGTATCTGTATCTCCTATGTTTTCTCCAATATGTATGTGCGCTTTCATCCAAACAACACTCCCGGATTTAACGTCGACCTCCTTACTTGAACCATCAGGAAATGTCAAACGCCTCTTGAAAGAAGACTCCGCATACAATACGTAGTCTGGATGATAGTGTTGTAAAGTCCTGTCGCCGGGTTTATCGTGATACCTGAGCACCCTAATGCGTTCGTTTTCTAAAATAACCGAGTACTTGTCCCCATCCGT
This sequence comes from Candidatus Sulfobium sp., assembly GCA_040235385.1. Lineage (GTDB taxonomy): Bacteria > Nitrospirota > Thermodesulfovibrionia > Thermodesulfovibrionales > UBA6898 > JBECKU01. The sequence goes on from JBECKU010000170.1 coordinate 1,914, forward strand.
AACAATAGGGTCCTGTGTATTGGATTCGACTCCCATTTATCTCCTCCTTGTGATAAATACTTGACTTAACTTTCTGTTCTCTTTCCTAATTATCTCCAACATATGAATAAAATCAAGAGGCGGTTGTTTCTCATAAACGAGCAATCGGGAATTAATCTCTATTGATTTCCGTCAGAATCAGACAGGGTTTATGGAAGGCGTCAGGCTGAGGTGTACAGTAAGAATTGTTCATTCAAACTCACCGGCCTTCAGAATGCTGAAGGATTAGAAGAAAGCATTTTCATCACCTGGAGTGCAGGAGACGAGGTTGTCTATCATGGTACCACAAGACCAAGTCGAAATTCTCAATGAAATAAAAATCTCAACAGTTTCGACTAATCGATATCTGCGGATATGTGATGCAGTCCCCGTGCCGACCATGTCAGGCAGTGTCTGTCAATAAAGTAGTGGCAACTACAGCACCTGCGGTTCAATCGGATTCCATGGCGTCAACCGCAAAAAGAGCAAATCAGGAAAACTTCAGACCGGATCGATGTCCAGAGTTCTCAGCCATTCCGTGATCTCAGTGCGTGCAGCCATAGCGTTGAATCTGTACCACATCTTTCTTTCAACGGGAAAAGGTTCGAGCGCATTCTTGAATCTCCTGAAAGCGCCTTTACCATCAAGTATATGAAGGAGTTCTTCTCTGAGTTCTCCGTCCTTCAGGCCTTCGGCAAATTCTCTCATGGCTGAAAAGCCTCTTGAGGAATTTCTCTCGGGTATCCTGGTATAACGATCTTTTTCCTCGATGAATATTTCCAGCACAATCTCTATTTCTCCTTCCATCCATTCAGGGATGGAATACTCCTCATCGAATTCCACTTCTTCATATTCTCCTATGTCGTCCTCGAAGTGTTCTTCCAGAGTGTCAAGAACCTTCTGCATTATCTCTTCAGAGAGGATAATGACTTCTCCGGTTGAAAGATCCAGAAAATAATCGAAGGCCTCCCGGGAGATATCTTCCATCGCGCTCTGGATTTCATCGAAATCAACGTTCAGTTTCTTCATGTCGCTATAGTAGATTTCCGGTCCCGAAATACCACCCTAAAAACGGCAAGTCATTAACCACAGAGCCACAAAGACACTGAGAAGACTTAAGAATGCAAAAGGATGCAGAATTCTGATTTTTCATTTTGACTTCCCGCTTCGATGAGGCGCTGAAGGAGACTGACTTAAAATTAGGCTTTCTCTGTTTTCCACTCCGTGTCTTCGTGGTTGACTGCTTTTTATAGGATCATTGGACATCATCCTTTACCAATCGCCTGCACGAGTGCATGCAAGGCCGGATATTCTTCCCCGGCCAGTTCCGTTTCTTCCCTGAGGTAAAGAAGGGCCTGGGGCACGTGCTTTAAAAAATACTTCTTTCCCTTCATTGTTGCAAGGTAAGCATATGCGCCGAGGGCCTGCATATGCCTTTGCAATCGGCAGGGAAGAATCGTCTCTCTGAAGCCCGCTTCATCAAAATGACCGTTTCTCTCTCTGATCTTTGTGATGTAGTAAGACAGAAGATCATTGCGCATGAATTCATCGAGGGTAACATAAGGGTCCCACAGGAGGGAAACGACATCATAAGCGGGCGGGCCCATCCTGGCGCCCTGATAATCGATAATACGGGGTACGTCTCCATTGACTACCATGATATTCTGAGACTGAAAATCCCTGTGTATCACTGATTTTACAAAGGAGTCGACCCGCCTTGCAAGCTCTTCGAATTCCCTGTCGAGCTCTTTGAAATCACCCGGATCTATTCGTCTCATCCCCTTCACAAATCTTTCAATAAAATAATCGCTTTCCCAGCGCAGATGATCATAGTCAAACACCCTGGAAAAAAGGGGAGGACATTCGGAAGCCTTATCGGTTACGGTGGAATGCAGGTGAACAAGAATATCCATCACGCGCCGGTAGATCTCTTTGATCCGGGTAAGACCCGGCCCTGATTTGACCCATGAATATAGTGAAAGATCTCCCAAGTCTTCAAAGAGGCATCTCATAACTCCTTGATTAATAAGCATATTATGGCCAAAATAGTCGGGTTCAAGGATCTCCGGAACAGGGATGTCATGTTTTCTCATGAACTCAGTATAAATAAGATGTCGTTCAAAATCGGGATCATTTTGTGAGCTCTCCAAGAGAACAGCGGTCGTGTCCCCGTTTCTGATGCGATAATATGCCCTGTCGGAACCGCCGGTGCCGATAAGGGAAATCTCTGGTCTTTCAGCAGAACCTGAGGTGACCAGTGAAGAGACAAATGTGTCTGAAATTTCAGAAAGATTTTCCTCGATAGGCACGGAATAGCCAGAACCCACTATGGATTTGTGTATATGGCGGCCGGCGGATACCCTGGAACCGGGCAGAATGATACAGTTACTGAGGGAAACTCCGTTTTCTATAATGACTTCTCTTTCGATCACGGTATGAGCGCCTATTTGGACATCTTCCAAAACAGAGGAAGGATGGATATAAAGGCTTTCTCCTTCTTCTCTCAGCTTGGAAAGGACCGCGGAAAAATAATTTCGGGGTGTTCCGATATCGCCCCAGTAACAGCCGGTAAAATCAAGCGTTCCAACTTTATGTCCGAGCGCTGCGGCCCGGAGCCAGGCATCAACAACACTCGACCTGCCTTCGTCAAGCACGTCCAGGAATCCCGGAGAATACATTGCG
>JBECKU010000181.1:0-2953 GCA_040235385.1 Candidatus Sulfobium sp.
GCCTTGATCTCCTCATAGGTGTTACGGGGCCATGAAGACAATTTCTGTCCGAGCTTTGCAGTTGCTCTCGGATCAGCCTTCAGGGCGGACACGATATCTACCCAGTCGAGGGCCGCGAGGTGATAAAAATGAACGATATGATCGTGGGTCGCATGGGCCCCCATGATCATGTTTCTGATATATTGAGCGTTAAGCGGCACTTCCATGCCCAGCGCATTTTCTACCGAACGCACTGAAACCAGTGCGTGGACCGACGTTCAAACACCGCAGAAACGCTGGGTGAACAGCCATGCCTCCCTGGGGTCGCGACCCTTCAAAATTATTTCAATGCCCCGGAACATCTGTCCTGAGGACCATGCGTTTACGACCTTGCCGCCATCGACCTCACAGTCGATCCTGAGATGCCCTTCTATTCTTGTTACCGGATCAACGACGATTCTCTTTGCCATAAGGCCCTCCTCCAGCTGGATGGTTTGTGGTATTCATTAAACATCTCTTAATGTTCCGTCTCCGGAAACAGATTCAAGTACTTGGCCGATAGCTTGAAACCGAATACCGCAAAAGCTATCATGGCGAGTGTAACCAGGAATTCGATGCCCGAAGGGAAGTAGTCGTATCCATACCTGCGTGCGTATTCCGCGAGGCCGAAGATGCCGACGTTCATGCGGTTAAGCACCACCCCGGTGATAACGAGCATATTGACGGAGAAGATGCCGCGGAGGGAAGCCCTGACGTTCTTCATCGCAAGGAGCGCAAGAGGGAGAATAATCCCTATTACCACCTCGAGGAGATACATATTGGAGGTCATAGTCCCGGCAAAGGCTGCCCCGACGCCGGGCCCCCTGAAGAGGTCCCACATTTTGAGCAGAAAATAGAAGCTGATAAGTATGAGCGACCCTCTCGACAAGCCGTAGATAATGTCCATAGGGATTTTGTGATGGAACGCCTTGCCGCTCAAGATAGTTTCGAAGCTCACCATCGAAAGCGCCAGCATCACTGCGGAAACGAGGAACATATACGGCAGCAGACTGCTGTACCAGAGCGGCGAGAGTTTTGTGGGAGCAATAAGGTAGACCGCGCCGAGGGACGACTGGTGAAGTGTAGAAAGCAGTACACCGAACAGGACTATCGGCACCATGATCCTGGTGACGAAATTGAGGGCACCCTTCATTTTCAGCTTCTCGAAAAACATCGGGCTCGACTCTGTGGCCAGGGTCGTCGTGTAAAGCACAACGTGGATCGCAACTATGAACATAATGGAATTGATCTGCCACATTACTATCGGGTGCCAGATGCGCCAGGGCACCCCGATATCGAGAGTTATCGAGGTTGCCGCCAGAAGATATCCGAAAAACGCGTTCAGTATCGCCGGTCTCACAATAGGTTTGTATTTCTTCCAGTTCAGGATGTATACGGCTCCCGCTATGACAAACCCCCCCGCAGCCATGGCTACCCCGCCGAGGACGTCGAACGATATCCATAGACCCCACGGCCAGATGTTGTTCAGATTGGTCGCGGCGCCAAGGCCGAAGAGCAGACGGTAGACGATGGCGACAAGACCCGCCGCCATGATGGCAAGCATTACCACACTGGTCGGGGTAAACAGTTTGATGTCTCGCTGATTCATCTTGTCCGGCCCTCCTTATCCCTGTTCTTGTTTTTATTCTTCGTAGCTGCCCAGGTTGCGGCGCCAACGGCCAGCACCCCTACTATCACGGCCGGTATCTTGGAAATATAGGCCCACGTTAGATCGGGCAGTGCGCTGTCCTTTATATTCTTGTTGAACCCGAGCCACTCAAAGGGCACACCGGCAAGGAGCAGGTATTGGGTGCCTCCCGCTTCCACCGACCCGTAGACGTGGTTTAAATACTTTGATATAGGCCGTCTCATCTTATTCGGAGAATCCACGGTCTGCACGGGGAAATCGTATTCCGTCCCGGGCTCAAGAATGAGTCTCCTCTTTGCCTCTTTCCTCAGGTCTTCGACTTTCCCGAAAATTGACGCACCAGTCGGGCAGAACTCGCAGCATGCGGAATATTTTCCTTCCTTGTATCTATGACGACAAAGCTGACATTTCCTGACCTGGGGAGTCGCGCTCTCGAATTCGTACCTGGGGATATTGAATGGACAGCCGATCATGCAATAGCGGCACCCTATGCAACGGTTTTCCACATAATACACAACACCGTTGACAGGGTCTTTTTTGAGCGCCCCGACCGGGCAAACCGAGACGCATGCAGGGGTTATGCAGTGGAGGCAATGCTGTTTTATAAATGAATAGCCGTTTTCCCTGCTGTCCTTATCGACACCGGTCCCGCTCTTGTTGGCCTTGATTATGTTGACCGTTTTAGAGGACAGATCGGTCGGGGCATCCCACATGACATTATGGTCCGTGATTTCATACGGGACACCTCGTCCCGGCTCGTAGAGCGCTCCGCCGGGCGCACTGTTATATGTTTTGCAATTAACCATGCACGATTTGCATCCGATGCAGAGTGTCGCGTCGTAGAGGATGCCTACGGCCTGCGGCGGAAGTTCTCTCGGCATTGCGGCGAGGCCGGGTTTTACCTCCGATGCAAGGAGCAGACCGCTTCCGGCAGCCATCTTCAAGAAATCTCGCCTCTTCAGACTCATGGCCTATTCCTCCTTGTCTTCGGTGTCTTTTTCCTTCTTGCCGAGCCCTGTTAACAACGCAGCGCCCGCGGCGCCTATCGCAACGCCCGCGGCGCCCGCGGCAAGGGCTTTAGTTCCTGGAGACATCCCTTCTTCCCCGCCTGGATACACTTCGGTAAACATAGTCGGCGGTGTCATCGACTTGACTCGTGCAGGAGTGTGAAGCGGGACAGTAAACCCAACTCCTTCTTCGGAGCATCCGAAGCACGGATGCCCCGTCCCCACGGGCCAGGCCCCCGAACCTACGTCATTGAAAAGCTGTATTGGGCAGTTATTATAC
>JBECKU010000183.1:0-4331 GCA_040235385.1 Candidatus Sulfobium sp.
AGGCGAAGGACAATGGGTCAAAGCTAATCAGCGTGGATCCGAGGTTTACCCGGACGTCGGCAAAGGCCGATATATTTGCCGCCCTCCGCTCCGGAACCGACATCGCCTTTATCGGCGGCATGATCAACCACATCCTCGAAAACAATAAGTACCATGAAGAATATGTTCGTCTCTACACCAATGCAACCTTCCTGGTCGACCCCGACTTCAAGCTTCCGGGAGAGGCGGACGGCGTGTTCTCAGGTTACAATCCTAAGACGAGAACATATGACAAATCAACATGGAAGTTCCAGACCGATGCGGCCGGAGTGGTCAAAAAAGATCCTTCGATGAAAAATCCGAACTGCGTTTTCCAGCTCCTCAAGAAACAGTATTCTCGTTATACCCTGGAGAAGGTCTCAGAGATCACCGGAACACCGAGGGAAGACCTTGTAAACGTGTACGATACATATTCTTCAACCGGCAAGCCCGACAGGGTGGGTACGATCATGTATGCCATGGGATGGACACAGCACACCGTCGGCACGCAGAATATAAGGGCAATGGCGATTGCCCAACTGCTTCTCGGGAATATAGGAATGGCCGGCGGCGGGGTGAATGCCCTTCGCGGAGAGAGCAACGTCCAGGGATCGACCGACCACTGCCTGCTCTTCCACATTCTACCCGGATATCTGAAGACGCCGAGGGCGTCGGACACGACACTTAAAGATTATAATGAAAAGTACACTCCAACGACGAAGGAGCCCCGAAGTGCGAATTGGTGGGGCAATTATCCCAAGTATTCAATCAGCCTCCTTAAGGCGTTCTATGGGGAGAATGCCACGGCGATGAATGATTTCGGTTACTCCTGGCTGCCCAAACTCGATGACGGTCAGAACGCCTCATGGCTTATGATCTTTGACCAGATGTTCCGTGGAAAGTTCAAGGGCTTCTTCGCCTGGGGACAAAATCCCGCTTGCTCGGGGGCGAACGCAAATAAAACCAGGAAGGCCCTTGCCAAGCTCGACTGGATGGTAAATGTCAATCTCTTCGACAGTGAAACAGGGTCTTTCTGGAAAGGTCCGGACATGAACGCAGCAGAAATCCAGACTGAAGTTTTCCAGCTCCCCTGCGCCGCGAGTGTCGAAAAGGAGGGAAGTATTACCAACTCGGGAAGATGGGCCCAGTGGCGGTATAAGGCTGCAGAGCCTCCCGGAGAAGCGAAACCGGATGCCTGGATGATGAACGAACTGTACTGGAGGGTCCGAAAGCTCTATGAGAAGGACGGAGGGTCATTTCCCGAGCCTGTCCTGAATCTCGACTGGAATTACGGCAAGAAAGACGAAGACGGGAAAGTCATAGAGGTCGACATTCATGAAGTGGCAAAGGAGATCAACGGATATTTCCTCGAGGACAAGGAGATTAAGGGCACGGTCTATAAAAAAGGGACTCTTGTGCCGAGCTTTGCATTCCTGCAGGACGATGGATCAACATCCTCAGGCAACTGGCTCTACTGCGCTTCTTATACGGAAAAAGGCAATATGATGGCCCGGCGATCGAAAGATGACCCTACCGGGATGGGTTTCTATCCGGAGTGGTCGTGGTGCTGGCCCGTGAATCGGAGGATCATATATAACCGTGCCTCTGTCGACGCATACGGCAACCCCTGGAACCCTTACAAGCCCGTGATCAAATGGACGGGGGAAAAATGGGTCGGCGACGTACCGGATGGAGGATGGCCGCCGTTGAAAAATCCAGATGGTTCGGACAACCCCAAATCAATGAAGGCATTTATCATGAAGCCTTCCGGGGTGGCTCATATCTTCGGCCCCGGACTGTCCGACGGTCCTTTTCCGGAACACTATGAACCGCTGGAATGTCCCATCCAGGAGAATCCGCTCTCCAAGCAGTACAACAACCCGACGATTAAGCTCTTTTATAGCGACCCTAATTCAGCCGTTCCCGAGGATATCTTTGTTTCCTGTGATATCAGATATCCCTATGTAGCGACGACTTACAGGGTCAGCGAACATTGGCAGACGGGTGTGATGACGAGACATATGCCCTGGCAGCTCGAGATGATGCCTCAGATTTTTATCGAGCTGAGCGAAGAACTTGGAGCCGAGAAAGGCATCAAAAACGGGGACAAGGTCAAGGTTTCTTCGGCGCGGGGAAACCTGTGGGCGATCGCGGTGGTGACCAAACGGTTCAAACCATTCAAGGTGGCGGGAAGCACCATCCACCAGGTCGGACTTCCCTGGTGTTACGGATGGGAATATCCCGAGGACGGCAGCGGCGGGGACAGTTCGAATATTCTGACCCCGACCATCGGGGACGCAAACACAATGATCCCGGAAACGAAGACGTTTCTGGTGAACATAGAGAAAATGTGAGGAGGTGGAGATGGCAAAAGGTGTTCTCATAGATTTGACCCGATGCATCGGCTGTCGTGGTTGTCAGGTGGCCTGCAAGGAGTGGAACGAGCGCAGTGCGATGGATACGAAACTGGACGGCAACTTCACCAACCCGAAGGAACTCAATTATGCAACGTACAAACTGATAGAATACCGGGAAAGAGAGTTCTACGGAAAACCTGCCTGGGACTTTGTGATGCATAATTGTTTCCACTGCAATGACCCGGCGTGCGCGTCGGTCTGCCCGGTCTCGGCGCTGAAGAAGACGGAGGCGGGGCCGGTGGTATACAGGTTCGACCGCTGCATTGGATGCCGCTACTGTATGCTGGCATGCCCCTTTTACATCCCGAAATATGAGTGGCATAAGGCCGTCCCCTGGGTTCAGAAGTGTACCTTCTGCTCGGAACGCATAGAAAACGGCGTCAAACCTGCATGCATCAAGGCCTGTCCGACGGGAACCATGTTTTACGGCGAACGCGAAGATGTACTTTCAGAAGCACGAAAGCGGATGTCCGACAGTCCCGGGAAATATGTCGACCATATTTACGGAGAGAAGGAGGCCGGCGGTACCTCGTGGATGTATATTTCCAGCGTGCCCTTCAAAGAACTGGGCTTCAACATGGACATCCCCGCAATGGAACTGCCTGACCTTACCTGGAAGTATATATCGAAAATACCTGCCGTGATAGGCGTGGTCCTTGTTGCGGGCGGCGTGAGTTGGGCGATTACGCGGAGGAACAAGAACGCAGGGAAGGAGGAATAGCCATGGAATCGAACAACAAAATCAAGATGTGGACGCCGGCGACGACGATCATGGTCCTTATCATGGCGCTCGGCCTCGTCCTGATATTCTACCGCCTTATCAGCGGACTCGGCGCCGTTACAAACCTGAACGACAGGTTTCCGTGGGGACTCTGGATAGGCATCGACGTGCTCGGGGGCGTGGCGATGGCTGCGGGGGGCTTCCTTGTCGCGGGTGCGGTGTACATTCTGAACATGAAAAAGTACAAGCCGATTGCGAGGGCGGCGATCCTGAACGCCTTTTTCGGGTATCTTCTGGCTGCTACCGCCATTACCCTCGATATCGGCCTTCCCTGGAACATCTGGCATCCCATCGTGATGTGGCAGATACATTCCGTGATGTGGGTCGTGGCGATCCATGTGGTCCTTTACACATCAACCCTCGCAACGGAATCCAGCCCCATGTTCTTCGAAAAATTCGGCATGGAGAAAGCGGCCCGCTTCATCGGTAAAATACTCATCCCCGTCGTGCTTTTCGGCGTGCTCCTTTCGGTACTCCACCAGTCCTCGCTCGGGGCCGTCTACCTGATCGCAACAAGGAAGCTTTCGTCGTTTTGGTATAACTCCCAGATCCCGACACTTTTTCTCTTGTCGGCGATTATGATGGGTCTCTCGATGGTCAGTTTCGAAACCATACTGAGCGATAAGTTTTTGAACCATAAGGCCGACCCCGGTATTCTTTCGGGGCTGGCGAGGGGCACGCTGATTGCCGCGATCGTATTCTTTATCGCGAAAATCTGGTTTCTTGCAAAGGGTCCGGGTATTTCCGCCGTCTTTAACGGGACCATGGAGGCGAATATGTACCTTCTCGAGATGATCGTAGGCGTGATCGGGCCGATCATATTGCTTTCGATGAAGACCATCAGAGAAAGCATGAAGAGCGTTTTCTTCGTCGACATACTCGTGATTTCGGGCGTCCTCTTGAACAGGCTCAATGTGTCCATCTTCGGCGTATACAGGGACCAGGCTGCGACCGGGTTCAGCTACTTCCCCACCTGGATGGAGTTCGTAGTTACGTTCGCCTTTATCTCTTTCGCGATCGTGGGGTTCAAGGTTTCGGTGAAATACCTGAATGTTTTTCCGGAGGCGAAGACTGAACATTAACGGATAGTGACAGGCCGATCTATCGAGAAGGCG
>JBECKU010000197.1:0-6690 GCA_040235385.1 Candidatus Sulfobium sp.
ATATTAAACGCCCCACCCCACCCCGTGTCGATGTCCACCAGGACCGGCAGATCAGTTATGTCGGTAACCCGGCGGAGGTCCGTAAGTACGTCGTCCATCGTCGATATGCCCAGGTCCGGAATACCGAGCGAACCCGCCGACACCCCCCCGCCGGAAATATAGAGCGCTTTGAATCCCGTGCGTTCGGCAAGACGCGCTGCATACGCATTAATGGTGCCGACGACCTGGAGCGGCTTCTCTTCTCCCGCTGCGGACCTGAAGCGCAAACCCGGCGAATTGTTGGCCATTCCTTACCTCCTCATGATGTTTTATGACATCTTTTTTTTCGGCTTCGACACATCGGCGAAGTTGCCGAAAAGATGGACGTGACATACGAAGAACGCCATGAAATCCGTGCATGCGCCTTCCATTCTTCTTCCACAATTAAATAATAAGATTTGCCGTTTATAAAAGCAATTAATGCATACATAAATTCCTTTCGATCATTAATACATCCTGTGGCGGAAGAGCCACGTCGCCGCCGCAAGATTAACTATCCCGATAACGGCCATGGGCCACAACTGATCGACCATCAGATGAAAGGGCGTCCCCTCGAGGAATACGCCGCGCAGTACGACCATGAAATAGCGCATGGGGTTAATCAGCGTCATTTTCTGGATGAAGGGCGGCATGTTTGCGATCGGGGTGGTAAATCCAGACAGAATGATAGCGGGCACAAGGAAAAGGAATGCGCCGAGGAGACCTTGCTGCTGGGTCACGGAGAGAGACGATATCATTAGTCCTACGCCTATGGAGGAGAGCAGAAAGAGCAGGATACCGCAATAGAGAGTCGCCAAGTCCCCGATGAGAGGGATGTTGAACCAGTTGACGGCGATGAGAATGATGACCGTCGCCTCGACGAGGCCGATGATAAAGCCGGGGAGGGCTTTGCCTATAAGGATCTCGACCGGTCTGAGCGGGGTAACGAGCAACTGATCGAAGGTGCCCTGTTCCCTCTCCCTGGCAACAGACAAAGATGTGACCAGCGTGACCACGACCGTCAAAAGCAGCCCAACGATGCCGGGCACGATAAACCAGCGGCTTTCGAGGTTCGGGTTAAACCATGCCCGGATCACCAGCCGGGCCGGCGGGCCGTCTTTTCCCAGTTGGGTGCTCCACCGATCATTGAAAGTTCCGATGATCGTCTTTGCATAATTAAGAGCCAGAGCGGCGGTATTGGAGTTCCTGCCGTCGACTATAATCTGAACGGCGGAAGGACGGCCCAGCAGCAGATCGGCCGTAAAACGAGGTCCGATATGGACTATCATGAGAGCCTCTCTCCTGTCGACCAGGGGGGTGATCTCTTCTTCATGTGTAATATCCGCAACCGACCGAAAATTGGGGGAGCCCCGAAAACCGGAAAGTAATTCCCGCGAAGCCCGGCCCCCGTCCTCATTGTATATCGCATAAGGAACTTCCTTCAGGTCAAAAGTTGCGGCGTAGCCGAAGACCAGCAACTGGAGCAGAGGCGGAATAAAAACCACCATCCTGCTCTTCTTGTCCTTCAAGAGGGCCAGAAATTCCTTAACCATGAGCGCAAATATCCTGCTTCCCACGGCGCCCCCGCTATTCGAGTCTCTTATGCGATTTCATTCTGCTCAGCCCGAGAAAGACGGCCGACATTATGATGAGAGCAAATGCGTTAGGCAGGATCACGGACCAGACATTGCCGGCCAGGAAAACCGTCTGGAGAATCGCCACGAAATATCGGGCTGCTATGAGGTGAGTGATCCCCCGGACAACGCCGGGCATGCTGTTTATATCGAAGATAAAGCCGGAAAGTATAAAGGCGGGGAGAAAGGTCGCAATAATCGCGGCCTGGCCGGCAACGAACTGGTTCTTCGCCGCCGTCGAGATCAGGAGGCCCATGCCCAGCGCAGCAAGCAGGAAGAGAGAGGAGGCGGAGAACAATACCCAGAGTGACCCCCTCAGTGGGACATCGAAGAGAAAAAGCGCCATAACTACGGAGAGCACCATCCCTCCCATTCCCAGGATAAAATAGGGGATTACTTTCCCGAGGACGAGCTCCCGGATGGTGACCGGAGTCACCATGAGAGCCTCCATCGTGCCGCGCTCCCATTCACGGGCCACGACAAGGGCGGTCAGGAGCGCACCGATGAGGGTCATGATGACGGCGATCAGTCCTGGCACCAGGAAATTGCGGCTCCTCATCTCGCTGTTGAACCAGACCCGCTCCTCGACCTGCACAGGAACATAGGGCATAGTCCCGTCTACGAAGGCGATCTGTTTCAACCACGTCGCCCACACGCCTTCGACATAACCCGCGATCAACCTTCCATTGTTGGCATCGACTCCGTTGACTATCACCTGTATAGGTGCTCCTTCCGGCCGTCTCATTCGGCTGGAAAAGTCTTCGCGGAGACGAACTATGCCCTCCACTTCTCCTCTTCTCAGTGCGTCGATCGCTTCCTGCATGTCCGACATAATAACGGGGTCAAAATATCTGGAATGCTGGAAGGCGCCCCTGAAACTCGCTGTATCGGCATCCGGCTGTTCCTCCACAATGGCCACGGGCACGTGTTCGGCGTCCAGAGAAACACCATAGCCGAAGAGAAGAAGCAGGATCACCGGCATAAGAAAAGCGATAGCAATGCTGCTGGGGTCGCGAAGGACCTGCAGAAACTCCTTTCGTATGAGACCTCGCATACGCATCCCGCTTCCTCCGCGTCTTTTGTCCTCGTGAGATCCCGAAGTCACGTCGCGACCGCCTTTCCATGAGCGTCGGCTTCTATGAGGCTTATAAAGGCGTCCTCCATCGTCGGCTCCGGCATCGTCGAAGAACGGACCCTTTCTTTTATATCGGCCGGTGCACCCAGTGCGAGGATCTCGCCTGCTGACATTACCGCAAGCCGGTCGCAGTATTCAGCCTCTTCCATAAAATGCGTGGTAACCATGACTGTCACACCCCCTTCCGACAATGCATTAATACGATGCCAGAATTCCCTGCGGGCGATGGGATCAACTCCCGATGTCGGCTCGTCGAGAAAAAGTATTTCCGGTTCGTGCATGAGCGCACAGGCCATTGCAAGCCTTTGTTTATGGCCCAGCGGCAGAGTGATGCTGACGGCATCGGCAAGATTGCCGAGACCAAAGCCCGTTAATGCCCAGTCAATTCTCGATTCTCTTCCGGGGCCGGTCAGATTGTAGGCGCTGCTGAAGAACCTGAGATTCTCCCTGACGGTGAGATTGCCGTAAAGAGAAAACTTCTGCGACATATACCCGATGCGGGCGCGGGCGGCAGCCGGAGCCCTTCTCAGGTCTACGCCCGCCACGCTCAGGCTCCCTGAGCTTACCGGCAGCAATCCGCAGAGCATTCTGAAGGTGGTGGACTTTCCTGCGCCGTTCGCGCCGATGAGTCCGAATACCTCTCCCCGCGACACGGAAAAGGTAACTCCTTTTACGGCATAGAAATCGCCGAACCTGCGCTTCAAGTCTCTCACTTCGATCACCAGATCGTCCGGTGCACCGTGCCCTACCCTGTCCGGGACCGTTGTCGCTCCGGCCCGTGAAGCGTTTCTCGGCCGCTGGCCGCGAAGGAGCGCCATGAAACCGTCCTCGAAGCGGGGCTCGACGGGCCTGAGCGAGACATTTTCGTCCGGTGCGGTCAGCGTCCGGACGGGCGGTTGAACGCCGCTCTCCATGACAAGTCTCACCGAATCTCCTTGTACAACGGCATCTATCACGCCCGGGGCGTCAAAGAGTTTCTCCTGTAAAGAACGGTTTTTTTTACCCTGAACGGTCACTGAATATGTACGTCCCATCAAGGGCTCGCTGAACTTTCCCGGTGGTCCCTTGCCTAGTACCTTTCCTTCACTGAGAATCACCACTTCATCGCAACGTTCGGCTTCATCCAGATATGCGGTGCTCAGGAGAACGCTCATTCCTTCTTTACGCACCAGCCGGTATACTATGGCCCAGAGCTCGCGGCGGGAGACAGGGTCCACACCGACCGTCGGTTCGTCCAGCAGGAGTAACCGGGGAGACCTCACCAGTGTGCAGGCCAGACCCAGCTTCTGCTTCATCCCGCCGGAGAGCCTGCCGGCCAGACGTTCGGTAAAAGCCCCCAACCCGGTCATATGCAGCAGCTCTTCGAAGCGCTCCGGCCTCATATCCACGGGCACACCCTGCAGGTCGGAATAAAGATTGAGGTTCTCCTCTACTGTAAGGTCCTCGTAGAGACCGAACCTCTGGGGCATATATCCGATGCTCGATTGGACGATAAGGGATTCTTCCGACGCATCGTGCCCGAGCACGGTTACGGTACCCGAATCCGATCTCAGGAGACCTGATGCAAGCCTCATGAGCGTGGTCTTGCCGGCGCCGTCGGGACCTATCAGCCCTGTGACCAGGCCTCTCTTTACCCTTACACCGACTTGATCGAGTGCGACTGTTTGCTTTTTGCCGGCCGCGAAATACTTCCGGACGTCCCTCGCTTCGATCACAAGATCATAGTGGGGCTGCAATATTTCAGGGTTTCCGTTCGCCATGGGGTTCTTTACAGTAGTCTTTCCCGGACTGATATTCGGAAAGAGGCTGGCCAAGCGGGATCGTGACGGTAGCGGGCATACCGAGACGGAGCTCATCATGCGGACTGCATACAAAGACCCTGACCTGGTAGACGAGGTTAGTGCGTACCTCTCGGGTCTCGACCGATTTAGGAGTGAACTGAGCGGTCGGCGAGATAAAGCCGACCCACGCCCCGTAGCTTTTACCTGGATAAGAGTCCGTCGTGACTTCGGCCTTCATTCCAAGCCGGATCTTTCCCATATCCGGTTCGGGAAGATATGCCCTCACCCATAGAGGGTCGTTTATAGCCAACGTATAGACAGGCTTCTGTGGAGAGGCCATGTCACCCGGCTCCATTACCCGGACCTGGATAACACCGTCGGACGGAGCGTACAAATAAGTATAGGAAAGCTCGCGTTCTGCGACCGCCAATTCCGCCTCCGCCGCCCTGAGCGCTGCCCTCGCCGATTCGATATCTTCTTTTCGCGGTCCGGCGAGGACAAGTTCAAGTGCCTCCGTTGCCGCCTTTAATCGAGCCTTTGCAGACTCGCTCGCCGCCCCGGCATCGTCTTCGTCCTGTTTCGCGATCAGATCTTTTGCTGCAAGAAGTTTCAAGCGCCGGTAAGTGATACCGGCGTTGAGCGCCTCCGCTTTCGCAGCCTCCACGTCGGCGCGTGCCTTCCTGATCTCTTCGGGCCTCGATCCGGCGACGAGTTTTGATACAATCTCCTTCTGGGCCCCGACCTGCGCCCTTGCCCGTTCAACAGCATGTTGCAAACGTTCCCTGTCGAGTGTCGCAAGCAACTGGCCCTCTTTAACGATATCGCCTTCCTGCACTGACATTTCCGCAATGCGTTCGTTTGCGTTAAAGGCGAGATCGACCTGCCTGATATCGACATTCCCGTAAATAACAATCCTGTCGGCCGGCGCTTTCCCATGCCGGGTCAGCACGAACCAGGTCCCGCCTGCAAGCGCTCCGATAATAAGAAGAATAACTATCAGCTTGCGGATATGCCCCTTTTTCATAAAGCTTGTCCCTGTCTCATAGTTTCACAAATTATACTATCTGCAAAGCTTTTTTCAACAAATGTATCAAATGTTATTATTACTGCGGCAATCATAGATCACACCCGTGACCGTGTTAAACCGAAACGTTTCGTTGTTATTTCTTCCTAAATCCACGGGAATCCATGATATAATGAAGAATAGCTTCTTTGGGCAACATTTCGCATGTGCATAAAGGGAGCGGGTTGACGGCTTGAATATTACAATCTCTTTCCTCAGAATTGCATTAAGACCACTTATCCCTTCTGTTCGGCCGGGCTTCAGTTCATGCTTTGCCAAGGGTCGCATATTATATAGCGTAACCGTCCCGGCAGCCGATAGGGACTGATGGCGGAAAGACTTCTCATAGTGGAGGATGAAGATACTCTGTGCAAGTCTCTGCAAAGGGTATTCTCCGCTGAGGGGTATGAAGTAGACATCGCAGAAAGTGCCGAAACAGCTATCGAATTGCTGAAGGCTCGGACTTATGATCTTATCATCACTGATATTATTCTTCCGGGAATCAGCGGCATTGAACTCATAGCGAAATACAAGAAGACGAATCCTCTCCAGAAAGTGATTATTATAACGGCCTATGCCTCATTTGAGACTGCAGTGGAATCCATAAAGGCGGGCGCATGCGATTTCATCGTTAAACCCCTGATGCATGACGAGATAAAAAGGGTCGTTAGAAACGCTCTCGACAAATAACCCAAAGTGCGCTCAATGTAAATGAGACCTCTTGAAAATTTGATATGATATCCGAAGACGCAATCAGCCTCCTGAGGAAAACTCCGCCGTTCAGCTTACTTGATGACGAAACGATCCGGAATATGGTCAGACGGTCGTTGATGGAGTTTTATCCCAAAGGACATGTAATACTTCGCCAGAACGGTCCGGCGCCGGACCACCTCAGCATTATCAGAAACGGCGATGTAAAAATATTCGTAAAGACGAACGAGGGCGAAGAGATCCTGGTCGACCGCAGGACCGAGGGAGATTTTTTCGGTCTGCGGTCGATTGTGTGCGGCCATATTTCGAGGGAAACCGTTGTCGCTAAACGTGACACTTCATGTTACC
>JBECKU010000309.1:0-2910 GCA_040235385.1 Candidatus Sulfobium sp.
AATATAGATATCTTTTCAGCCTGGAGATGCTATAAAATACATTTTGTCTGTAGGACCTTAGGGCTCCTCATACATAATCTCTTTCCCTCGCAAACGGAGGTTCGGGGCCTATGGACCGGAATGAATCAGACGGGTTGATACCGATATGCGGATGGTGTAAAAAGATAAGGTCGAAGGAAGACGCCTGGGAAGATATCGAGGTATATTTCACCAGGACCGGTCTCGGGGAATTCACCCATTCCATCTGCCCGGGGTGCGCCGAAAAAATATTCTCCAAGCGCATATACCTGGAGAGCTATCAGAGTATCTGCAAGGCAATAAGCCGGAGCCTCACACTTGATGAAGTGCTTACCCTCATCGTTACTAATGTGGTGAAGGTAATGAACGTTATGGCGAGTTCATTGCGGCTGCTTAATGCGGAAACGGAGCAACTGGAGCTTGTCGCGTATCACGGGCTGAGTGAAAAATACGCAAACAAAGGCCCGGTGGACTATGACAGGAGTATCAGCGATGCGATGGTCGGGAAGCCCGTATCCATTTATGATATCACCTCCGATCCTAATGCCCGCTACAGGGACGAAGCCCTCGAAGAAGGAATTCGCAGTATCATTTCCATCCCCCTCCGTTTCGGGGACGAGGTCATTGGAGTGCTCAGGATGTATACGTCCGAACCCCTCGATTACTCCGGTGAGGAACTCAAGTTCCTGACCGCCATCGCCGAGCAGGCGGCTATCGCCATCGTAAACGCCCGGGTCTTTGAGAAGACCGTCTCTAAAGAGAAAGAATATTTAAAGGTATTTCAGGAGGTCTCCCAGGCCCTCAGTTCATCCCTCCAACTCAATGAAGTCCTCGATATGATAGTAAAGATGCTCCCGAATGTGATGAAGCTGCGGGCTGCCACCATCAGGCTTCTGGACGAGACGAGACAGCGGCTCGAACTTGTCGCTGCTCACGGACTGAGCGAAGAGTATCTCCGCCGGGGTCCCGTGGACATGGAGCTTAACGTGAAGGAGGCCTTGCAGGAAAAGCCGGTTGCCATTTACGACGTCCTTAACGACCCTCGCGTATATTACCGCAAGGAGGCCGAGGCCGAGGGCATCAGGAGCATGCTCACGCTGCCGATAATCGCCCGAAGCAGGATCATAGGCATATTGCGGCTTCTTTCGGCCCAACCGAGACACTTCCCGGAGCAGGATGTGGACTTTGCAGCCGCTCTCGCCGTCCACTGCGGTACTGCGATCGAAAACGCCAGGATGTACGGGAAGCAATATAAGGAGGCGAAATATCTTGCTGGGCTCCAGGACATCTCCAAAGCGGTCAGTTCAACCCTCGGTTATCAGGAGGTAATGGACCTGATCGTCGAAAAGATCGCTGCCGTAATGGACATGGACGCTTCGACCATCCGGCTTCTCGACCCTTCCCGGACCAGGCTGGAACTTGTCGCCTCATACGGCCTGAGCGACCGTTATTTGAACAAAGGCCCTGTTGATGCCGAAAAGAGCGTGACCGAAGCCCTGGGGGGTAAAGCCGTCGTGATCAGTGACGCCCCGACCGACCCGAGAATCGTCTATAAAGAAGACGCCAAAAGAGAAGGTATCTGCAGTATGCTCGTCGTACCTATGACCTTCCGGGGAAGAGTCATCGGGGTCATAAGGATTCTCACCAGGAAACCGAGGGATTTCCATTCCGACGAGATTGAATTCGCCACGGCCATGGCGGAACAGGCGGCCATCGCCATTGAATATGCAAAAACGTTCTCATAGATCGACCTTTCACCCTCTTAACAACGGACATCCTGCAACAAAAAGGAGAGATTAACCACAGAGACGCCGGGACACAGAGAAAGTCTATTTAAAGTCCGAAGTCAAAATGCAATAGTCGCTTTCTTCATTCTGAATTCTGCGTCCTTTGATGCTCCATGAGAAATTCTCTTTGGTCCCGGATTCTAAATCCCGCTACTTCCGCGACGTTTTCTTCTTCGCACTTGACTTTTTCTTTGTCGCCGTCGCTTTTTTTGCCGTCGTTTTCTTTGCTGACGCTTTCTTAGGCGAAGCGGTTTTCTTCGCGGCAGCGGGCTTCCTAGCCGTGGTCTTCTTCTTCGCCGCTGTCTTTGCTCCTCCCTTCAAGGCCTTTGCGGCGGATTTCCCGACGGCCTTCCGGGGAGTTCTCTTTCGAGGTCTCGCCTTTTCCTCTTCGGCTGATATCTCGGTCACTTCGATCCCGCAGCAATAGATGGGTCTCAAGTCGGTCTCGAGATTTTCGGTTACCACGACCTCCGTTCCACACTGCTCACATTCATAGGTTACTACTCTCGCCATGACTGCACCTCCTCGCTTTTTTTTCAGTATATCAGCTTTCAGCAAGTCATGCTATCTGATTTTCACTTAAAATAAAAGTGAAAGTCCCTGATTTTGTGCGATTTGGGAGCAACTGTCTCATCGGCATTTCCCGTTTGAATTTTTTCCGCCAAATTGTTAAAGTGTCACATGATATCCGCCTTTTCCAGGAATAGGGAACTCAGGGTCCGGAGGGCCATCCTCAGGGGGATATATGAGGACAACCTGAAGATAATCGGAAAACTGGAAGGCAGAACGCTCCATAGACACAGGCCTTTTTATCTGAAGAAACCATTTCTCGCATTCGTCCTGACTGTCGTGGTCGTCCTCGGCCATGGAGGCACCATTACCAACTCTTATTACTCTGAGAAGCGCGCCGTCTCCGGTTATGAAGATTCAGCGGGCCCGATCGGGTCCACAATTCGTCCTTCTGATTACAGGACTCTGATCAGTGACCCGCAGATGCCTGTCAGCAAAGTGTTCGGACTGGGCGTCAGAACGATCATGCTGGACCCAGGACACGGCGGCAACGATGCCGGCGCAATCGGAAAGATGGGCACAAGAGAGAAGGAGA
>JBECKU010000023.1:0-15561 GCA_040235385.1 Candidatus Sulfobium sp.
GTCGCGGGTAAGACTGAAGAGGAAGTATACAAGAAGGTCGGGCTTCCTTACATAGAGCCGGAACTAAGGGAAGACAGGGGAGAAATAGAGGCAGCGCAGGAAGACAAGCTTCCGAAACTCATTGTTCTTGGCGACATCAAGGGCGATCTTCATGCCCATACCAAACTTACTGACGGACATGCCAGTCTGGAGGACATGGCTGAGGGGGCAAAGAACCTGGGTTATGAATATCTGGCCATTACCGAGCATTCCAAACACGTGACAGTGGCCAGGGGACTCGACAGGAAAGGTCTTGCGGAACACATCACGAGGATCGAGAAGCTGAACGGGAAATTGAAGGGTATCCTGCTCCTGAAGAGCATAGAACTGGATATTCTGGAGGACGGGACCCTGGACCTTCCGGACGAAATACTGAAAGAACTCGACATCGTCGTCTGTTCAGTGCATTACAAATTCAACCTTTCGAGGAAAAAGCAGACTGACCGAATCATCAAGGCCATGGACAATCCTTACTTTCATATTCTTAGTCATGCCACGGGAAGACTGATCAATGAAAGGGAGCCTTATGAGGTGGATATGGAGAGCATAATGAAAGCCGCAAAGGAACGGGGTTGTTTTCTGGAACTCAACGCCTATCCCGACCGCCTGGACCTCAATGACACCGATTGCAAAATGGCAAAGGACATGGGGATCAAGATCGCCATATCGACTGACGCGCACAGCTTGAACGATCTCAATTTCATGAGGTTCGGCATAGGACAGGCGCGGAGAGGATGGCTCGAAAAGGATGACGTGCTCAATACCAGAAGCTGGAAGGATATGCAGAAATTGTTGAAGAGGAAATAATCCGGAGCCAATAGACCCCATATCGATGTAATTGCAGTTACGTAAAGCTTGAGGAAGAGAAGGCGGGCGTGATGAAAAAGATCCATAACCGGAGGCTCCTCAAGACCTGGGAATTGGCAGCTGAGCTCTTCGGGAAGTCAGCTCCGGTTGAATCGGCGCTACGTGAATCATAATTAAATCCATGCCGACTTTATGGACTTTTTCAGCACGTCCGCCTTCGTCATTTTGCAATATCGGGGTCGATAGGGCAATTTAAGAGATTTTAATAAACAATGGCGGCGACGAAAGGACATAATATTTTCGCTCATTCCTGCCTGCCGGCAGGCAGGCTCGCTTTGCTGCGAGGAACTTGCCCTCACCCTTCTCATGTCCCCCCTTGATAAAGGGGGTTGTTTGAGTATCGGGTAAGTAAAACCCCGCCTACCGGCAGGCAGGCGGTCAAACACTATGTCCTTTAGGCATATTCATGTATAAAGCAGGTTGATATGGACTTCAAAAAAAACCCGAAGACATTATTCAAGAAAATTGAGAAGATGGACAAGTCCGAAGCGCGGGAAGAGATTAAAGCGCTGCGCGAGGGGATATCGCATCACGATTACCTTTATTATATAGATAACCGGCCCGCGATATCCGACGAGTCCTACGATAAACTCTTTAAACGCCTTCGGGAACTCGAAGATGCGTTTCCGGAGTTTGATTCCGATACCTCGCCCACCAGGAGGGTAGGTGCACCTCCTGTGAGCAAATTGAAGAAGGTCAGGCATGTATCTCCGCTGCTCAGTCTCAATGCAGAGATGGATGAAGAAGAGGTTTGGGAATTTGACAGGTTCATAAAGAGGAACACCGGAAAAGAAAAGGCGATATACGTCCTCGAGCCGAAATTCGACGGTCTCTCGGTGGAGATCGTCTACAGGGAAGGGGTATTCGATTACGGGGCGACCAGGGGGGACGGAGAAACAGGCGAGGATATTTCAGAGAACCTCAAGACGATACGGTCCGTCCCGCTGAGACTCCATGAGAAAAAGGAGGTTCCTTCTCTGCTGGCCGTGCGGGGAGAGGTCCTGATGCATAAGAAGGGTTTTATCAGGATGAACAAAGAAAGGGTCGAAAGAGGAGAGGAGCCCTTCGCAAACCCTCGCAATGCCGCCGCCGGGACGATGAGACAGCTCGATTCCAAGAAGGTCGTGGGCAGGCCACTGGACATCATCTTCTACGAGATCATCAAGGTCGAGGGACCCGAAATAACCTCGCACTGGGAGGCCCTGAAACTCTTTCCAGGATGGGGGCTAAAGACCTGGGAAGACAACAGGAAGACTTCTCAATTTAAGGATATCAAAGGATATCATTCGAAGCTATCGGAGAAGAGGGACGAGCTGGACTTCGAGATCGACGGCGTGGTAATCAAGCTGGACGATTTCAGCGATCGCGAGAACTTGGGGAGCAGGCAGCGTAGTCCGCGGTGGGCGATTGCCTGGAAATTCCCTCCAAAGAAGGAAGTGACGACCGTCGAGGATATCGTCGTGCAAGTCGGAAGGACGGGGATGCTGACCCCGGTAGCGCTTCTCCAGCCCGTCGATGTCGGAGGCGTTACAGTGAGTCGCGCTACTCTCCATAACGAAGAAGAAGTCATTAAAAAGGACGTGCGGCAGGGCGACGATGTCCGTGTGGAACGTGCAGGCGATGTTATTCCCGAGGTAGTGGAAAGTGTCAAAGCACGCGGAAGAAAAAGAAAGAAGAAGTTTTCGATGCCGGACCGATGTCCGGTCTGCGGGTCTGAAGTCGAGAAGGAGGGTGCTTATTATTTCTGCACCGCCGGGCTCTCATGTCCGGCCCAGCTTATCGGACGCGTCGGTCACTTTGCCTCCCGTGCGGCGCTCGACATTGACGGACTCGGAGAAAAAACCGTCAGGCAGCTCGTAGAAAAAGACTTCGTCCATGACATTGCGGACCTGTATGAACTTACCGTAGATGATATTTTGAAACTCGAGGGTTTTGCGAAGAAGTCTGCGAAGCAGCTCCATAATGCCATACAGAAGACGAAGAAGGTCCGATTCGACCGTTTTCTTTACGCCCTCGGGATCAGGCATGTGGGCGGGCACGTGGCAAGAGTGCTGGCCCGTGAGTTCCGAAGCATGGAGAATCTTCGGGAGGCGACCATCGAGGACCTCGAAGAGATTGCCGAAATAGGTCCCGAGATCGCTCTAAGCGTTAAGCACTTCTTTGATCAGGAAGAGAACAGGAAGGTATTGGAGAGGCTCGAGGGCGCCGGGGTGAAGGCTGAGGAAATGCCTTCCCGGAAGAAGGAAAGTCGCTTCGAAGGCAAGACGTTTGTTTTTACCGGAGGGCTGGCGAAGTATACCCGTGCCGAGGCGAAGAAAGCCGTCGAAGAACTCGGGGGAAGGGCGACTTCGAGTGTGAGCGGCGAGACCGACTATATCGTCGTCGGGGAGAACCCGGGGAGCAAACTCGATGAGGCGAAGAAGGAAAAAGTAAAGATCCTCGACGAGACGGAGTTTGAGAAACTGATCGGGAAATAAACGGGACCTCCCACCGAACGCGTAAAATTCATCGGAGTTTCTATAAGCACGGGACATTGTGTCATGATTCCGATTCTTTCCATTGCTTTCTCCGCATTACTGCCTTTCTGCTTCCCATGAGTCTTGAAGAATTTTATTCATTTTGGTATTATGTGGCGGAACGAAGAGATGCGTTCAACACTTGCTCCCGAAGAATTACAGTTGCGCCAGCCCCAGCGACAATTATGTGACGAAATAAAAGCCAGAAAATAATCCGCGGCCGGTCTCCCGGCCGGGGGCTTGGATGGAGTGACGCGTGCAGGAAGCGGGAGCAAAGGAGCGACAGGCAAAGGTAATATCTTTAGAGCCCGGGGTTTCCCTGTGGTTTTTATTCCGGACTTTTTTGAAAATCGGCAGTATCGCCTTCGGCGGTTTTACTGCTTTGATTTCGGTAGTTGAGAATATCATTGTCCGAAAGCATCAATTGCTTCAGACCGAGGACATGCTGGACGGCATTTCACTGGCCATGCTTTTGCCCGGTCCCGTAGCAGTGAATGTTGTAGCCTTCGTCGGGTTCCGTCTCAGAGGAGGGTTTGGGGCGCTGGTAAGCGCGGCCGGCGTGATCTTGCCGTCTTTCATTCTTCTTGTAGGCCTCTCTTTTTTCTATCTGCACTATGGCGAAATACCTGCGGTGAGCAAGGCATTTGCCGGTTTTGTGCCGGCGGTGACGGCGGTTGTCGTCAACACCGCATGGGGCATGAGCAAAAAGGCGGTAAAAGGCGTGCCTGAATTCCTGATAGGCCTTACCGCCGCCACCGTGCTCCTTGGCATCGGGGGGTTTTACTCCACCCTTATGATAATATTTGCTGCCGGTTTTCTGGGCCTGTTCATTTTCCCCCGGGACCGCTCCTGCCGTGCGGCTGAAAGCGCGGAATCAGAACGTGCCCCCGATCCCGCCGCGCGACCGCGCATCTCCAGAATAAAATTCACGCTCTCCCTTTTTTTGCTGGCGGGCTTTCTCATCTTGTTCCTCATACCATGGCCAGAGCTGGGCGGCCGCTCTTATGCCAGGATTTTTACGACATTCTCCGGAATGAGTCTGATGCTGTTCGGAGGAGGTTTCGTTTTTATTCCGCTTATTCAGGAGATCGTGGTGGACGGCGCCCACTGGGTAACTCAGGCGGAGTTCACAAGCGCCATAGCCCTTGGCCAGATCACGCCCGGCCCCATATTGATCAGCGCGGCTTTCATCGGCTTTAAAGTGAAGGGCTTCCTGGGAGCCGCTCTCGCTACGTTTGCCATTTTTTCCCCCCCTGCGCTCCTTATGGTGAACTGCTCTCAGATCCTGGACCGGATAAAACAGTCCACAGGAATGCAGGCCGCTCTGAGGGGCGTCCGCGCTGCCGTAGTGGGAATGATTTTTGCCGCCGCCGTTGTTATCGCCCGGGGGGCTGTCTTCCACTGGGCGACGCTGCTGATTTTCCTGCTGGCTCTCTTTGCACTGATGCGCCTGCGCGTCGACATTATATGGATAATCCCCGCTGCCGGGGTGATTGGGATGTTGATCTATTGACCGCTTACGGCGAAGATGCCGAAAAAAAGAATCGCATGAGTATTCTCCCCTTTGCACCTTTCAGACAAACTTCTGTCTATGCTAATAATTTTTAAAGGAAAAAGGTTCATTCGAAAAAATGTCCTCGATTCTATAAAATCGAAGTTGCAAAAAAAGTTGGCATCCGGCGTGGCAACATCCGACGCGCTCTCCGCCTTTTGCCGCATCGCTACTGACGTGCGGATAACCATCAAAGCAGCTTAAATAGCAGTTCGGAGGAGAGGAAGACCAATTCTATTACCCAGCTTCTGCAGCACCTCTCGATCTCAATTCCTTTTCGATCTCCGCGATCTTTTCATTAAGCTCGCGGCACTCTTCTTCAAAATCCTCCTGCATCGTCTGGGCCGTTTTGCCGCCGATGTGGACGGAGGTCTTGCCGCTGTATGCATGCATGTCCTCTATATCGCAGAGGTTTTCCCTGAGCCGCCTCAGTTCGGCCTTCAGTTCATTGACAGATAAATCCGCAATATGGTTTTTCATTCGAATATATCTCCCCCCCTGTTTCCCCCGAAAAGATACCCTATCCGCAGTCGCCAGATCAACCCGCCGGATAAGCCATCGTTCTGCCAGCGCGCGAGCATGCCCGCGAAGAAGTGGAAAGAACGTATCCTGTTCGATATGTTCATGTATCGATCCGGCATTCCCTATTATAGCAGGACGAATTGCTTGTCTTATTATCCGTGATACAATTCAATTAAAGGGGGTACGGCGATGATCAAAATTCGCAGGCCGGACGAGATCTATCAGATCGACGGTACCGTGCAGGACGGCACGTTTCACGGACGCTGGCATTTCTCCTTCGGCGATTACTACGATCCGGAATTCGAGCGCTTCGGGACGCTCCGGGTCTTCAATGACGACACTCTCTCCCCGGGGGCCGTCTGGCCGCTCCATCCTCACCGTGACAATGAAGTCGTGACGTACTGTGCCGGCGGCGAGTTCCGCCACGCGGACGAGAGCGGCAAGGGAGGTATCCTCAGGAAGGGGTGGGTTCAGCATACGACCGTCGGAACAGGTATGTGGCATTCGGAGATCAACAACAAAAAAGATGAAGAGATGCGGTTTATCCAAATGTGGTTTCTCCCGGCGAAGCGGGGCCTGCACCCCTCGGTCGAGCAAAAGAGGGTCGAGAAACCGGAGCGGACGGACAGGTTCCTGCCGCTCGTATCGAACCGCCATCCTGATGCCCTCCGTATCGTCTCCGACGCCGAAGTTTATTCGTGTTTTCTTCGAAAAGGGAGTGAGGTCCGTCATCAGATCACAGAAGGCAGGGGCGCCTATCTCTATGTATTGGAAAGCGGACCGGCAAAGGTCTACGGAAAGACGGCACCGTCGCTCCATGCCGTGATGGCAACCGATGAGAAGGAGCTTACAGTCTTGGCAGAAGGCGACGCCGAGTTGCTCCTCGTCGACGTGCTCTTGATATAAGCAAGCACTCCTTCAGGTAACACGTGATAAACACCATACCGCTCTTTGTGCTCCATAGTCTCTCCCCTTTAATTGCATAAAACCTTCCGGAGGCTGTAGATTAGAGGCAGGGAGTTATCGGACCGGTGAACGTTGTCGCCATACACAGCCTGAAAGAAGATAATCTCGAGCGTGCGACTGCTTTGGCTGCGGCGCTCGGGGTTACCGAATTCGAGGCGCTTGCGAGACTCCGTGCTCCCGGCTGCGGGCCTCTTGTCGTGGCGGTCTTCGGAGAGTTGGAGCCGGCCCGGAAGCTGCTCGGCAGACTGCACTCCGGAGGGTTCCAAGCGGCGATTGTGACCGAAGAAGATATGGATGCCGAGAGAGGCAGGCTGGTCGTGAGAAAGTTCGAGTTCCGGGATAAGACGCTCCATGTCAAGCTGCGCGAAGGCGACTGTCTCGATGTCCCTTATCGCGGCATCGCACTCATACTGCGAGGGATGGGTATCGCTCTCAGCGCCTCGACGGATACAGTGAAAACCCGTTCCTTCAGTCTCGGCCGGGCTGTGCTTACGGGCGGCCTTATGCCGACGAAGACGACAAAAACGGTCCGGGAGACGATGCGGCAGGATAGGGAAGCTTTTCTGATCCTCTATTCGACAGGCGGACCGCCCCTCTCGTTCCACGAAAACTACCTTGTCTATGACTCCCTGGATCCCGCCCTTAAACCGTCACGGACTGCCAATTTCAACTGTCTTGTCGTTGAACTCCGCCGCCGTTGCGAGGGTGCTTCTTACGACGAACGTCTGCTGACAAGGGCCGGACAGGCCGCACTGCTCGGTCCCCGTCTCAGTCCTGAGACTCATCTGGCTGTTGCCACGGCCTTGCTTTCAAAGGTGCTCAGGGGCAGGGCATGAAAGCGTGACCGGGCGCTTTTTGCCGGTCAATCATGAATCAGTAGGCCGGTGCCCCGGATCAAAACGCCTGCGCGAAGCTTTCGACGAGCATAGGGTTGAATTCCCTGCCTGAAGTTTTCACAAGAAGTTCCAGGACGGCGGGGCCTTCGAGAGGTTTCCTGTGAGGCGTGTCTTCTTTCAGTGCGCAATAGAAGTCCGAGAGAGCGACGATCTGGCTTATGATGTGCTGTTTTCGGGAACGCCCCTTTGTTGCGGGATATCCGGTCCCGTCATATTTCATGTGGTGCTCGAAAGCGACGATTGCGGCGATCTCCGGCATTTTCTTTACGGACATCAGGAGAGCCGCGCCGCAGACGGGATGTCTTTTCATAATGCTCCATCCCTTTTCGCCCAGGGTGTCTTGCCTGTCCGTAACTTCTCTCGGGAGAAGCATTTTCCCGATGTCGTGAAAAAGGGCGGCAAAGCCGACCTTATGCAGGAGGGCATTGCCGAAACCGAGTCTTTCTGCTTGGTAAACAGAGAGCTGGGCGACGTTTAATGAGTGAAGGAAGAGCCGGTCGTCGCCTGCCTGCAGAGGTGCGATCTGATCCAAAATGTTCTTTTTCCTGCGAATGTTCGTTATAAGACCGCTCACCACCCTGCCTGCGATTGCCATATTGATATTCCCGGAGACGGCTGTTTCCCGAAACATCCTCTTCACGTCGTAGACATTACCGTTCGGTTCCCGCACCTTGGGTTTGCCCTGGGCGGCATATTCTTTTCCGAGGACCACGGCGATGTCCGCGTAGGACCGGGAAAAGCCGCGGGAGGACGCCACATCCTCAAAAAAACTGAGGATCTCTTCGGGCTGTACTCCCTTCCTGATCGTGACCTTCAGTACCCCTTTATGTCTTAGTCTGAGAAAGAATTTCTTGACTTCCGCGGTGTCGAACCGAATCGTGATGCCGTTGATCAGAAGGTCCCTGCCGTCATGCACTTTAAAACTCAGGACATTGTCGATAAAAAGGACATTGATGCTCTCGAGCGCCTCGGCAGCGCACCGGAAAATGAGATGACGGTCGCCGTCACGTGAGGCGCAGCGGGACATTTCGGACACAAAGCGTGCCGCAAGACCGGCTTGATATCCCTTTGCCACCTTCATTAACCTTTTCCTGTCGAGCGGTTGTAATATTCCAGAAGACCGCCGCTGATCGAGACAATCTCCATGACGCGCGATTGCATGCCGTAGTCGACCAAGGGCTTGAGTTTTGCCGCGGGATAGTTATGGAGTGTTTTAAAGATCTCGACCTTCAATTTATCATGATCAACCCCGGCGGCAAAGCCCGGCGACCTGCATATATCCAACAGGTGTCCGACCCTGGAGCCGTCTCCTATCCTGCCGAGCGCCCGGACCACCGATTTTTTAAAGAGGAACCCTTTGGTGCGGGCATTCTTGTCCCTCAGGAGACCGATCAGGTGAGAGGCCGCCTCCCTGATCCTGTAAGCGCCCGCCAGACTAACGGCGCCCCGTTGCAGACGAAAGTCATTGCTCTTCAGAAATTTGACTACGTATGATTCCGCCTCCGAATCCTGAAAACTCAGTAGCGTCCGCAGCGCTTCAAGACGGACTACCGGAACTTCGTGGCTTAGAAAGTCCCTGATGTCCGCTGCATAATTCGTACCCCGGCATTCTCTCAGCAATAACAGCATATTCCGTGAGACGTACCACCTGCTGTCATGGAGGCGTCGCGCAATCTCGTGGAGAGCATCGCTCCTGACGGAACTTAAGAGGGTGATCATGAACTTTCTCCTGCCTGTTTCGGGTTCCTCGCTCAGAGCGTCGAGAAGATAGGGCACAAGACCGGAGAGGAGGACAGAGGTGAGCTTGCCTGCGGCTTCCCTGTTCTTCCTGCCGTGCCGTTTCAGACCGTCGACGACCTTGCCCAGAAAATTATCTGAAGCAGAAATGGTCCTGATCATGGACGCTGCCTGGCTTCCGCACGGTCCCTGTAGCGACTGGGTCCTCAGGGAGTTGAACACGGAGAGCACGTTTTCGAAGTCGCCCCTTTCGGCAAAATGACCCACCATCCCGAGCACTTTTCCATAGAGCTTCCTGTAGGTTTCTCCATCGAGTGAATCCGACTGGATGAGTTCCCGCATTACTTCGAAAGAGGAAAGCAAGATCTCGTCGTCCGAGCATTGTTCGACGAGAACAGCAAGCGGCAGGCCGGCCT
The DNA here is from genome assembly GCA_040235385.1 of Candidatus Sulfobium sp. GTDB lineage: Bacteria > Nitrospirota > Thermodesulfovibrionia > Thermodesulfovibrionales > UBA6898 > JBECKU01. Next base: position 9,512 of record JBECKU010000023.1, read on the forward strand.
CCGAATTCCTTTGAGAAGCGTCGGTAAGAAAGACGTTTTCCTCCGGCCTGTCCGGTCCTTCGTCAAAAAAAGATGCCGTATCGCGGTCGATCTCGATATCGTGGAATACGGCCCTGTCCTCTGCGATGAAGTCAAAAGTAAAACCGGAATCGGTAAATCGCCTCCGGGGCGTATGTCCGGATGGTTCAATCTCCACCGAGGGGGAGCCTGGTAAGCCCATGCCTTCCCCCGGGGGTAGTTCGCCGGCATTGGCAAGGGGCGGACAGAGCATTCGGAACGAAGACCTCAGTGAAGGTTTCAATCTTTCCATAAAGGGACTGCACCGTTCCTCGGTCATCTCCCCGTCGAAATATGCTCCGGCTATCCTGGTCAGGACATCGTCGCCGGGGGTCCCGACGTAAAACATGGCATTGAGGATATCGGCCATATCGACCGGAGGTATGCCTCTTATGACATTTCTTTCCTCTTCAGAAACATCCCGTTCGAGAAGTTGTTCTATATACCGCCCATAACCGGTGTCTTCAGCCGCACCGCCGCCGGGGACTGCAGAGAAAAAATTTTTGCCGTGCGTTATTTCTCCGGGCTGTCCGGGGTTATACGATGTGGCTGCACCGTCCTGTACCGCACTGTCCTCGTATGTGTTGCCGATCAGAAGCGTTCCGGCGAAATCGGCATCCGGAGGCGGTTCGCCCTGGGAAACTTCCGGATGAAACATCGCCCCTGCGGCCACGTCAGCTGCCGGGCCGGCCGGCATAAAACGGTTACCCGCTTGTGTCTCTTCTTCAGGGGAATGGATAATAATATTGAATATGTTTCTTTCCCTCATTTCCTTCAATACTTCTTCCAGGGTCGGTCTCTTGACCGACATGATCCTGTGGAAGTTTATGATTTCCCTCCGGGTGAGGTCCTCGGTAAAGGACAGGGACGCAACATTTCTGTCGGAGAACCACGTCGCAAAATTGCCGAATATTGGCACATCGCTTTCGAGCGGCTCCCCATCTACCATTATCTGATTCTGAAACAGCTTTATATTTATCCTGGTCTTCTTCAGGAAGATCTTTTGCAGACACTGATGCGCGTTCCTGAGAGAATCACTCACCAAGGGGTGGTCGTGTGGATAGAGATGAGAATTGACATGCGCGGCGTAAAGGTTTATTATCGCCTCGGAGACGAACCTGATCTCGCGGGAAGCTTCCGTCACGTCAGATTTCTTATGCATGATATGCAGGCAAATAAATGATCAATTCAATCCACCACCCTCATTCTTTATATCACTAACGGTCCCATCTTTCAAGAGAAAATTCGTCCCGAGGAGCCGTAAGCTATCCAGAATGAAAGGAATTCCAATGGCGAATCGGCATGATCCATGGGTTACGGCAAGGCCAAAGGAAAAAGGGTGATGCCGTGAAAAGATTTCTTTTTCGACATCTTAGTCCGTTTCGTTTTGAAAGATAATCTCAATATTTAATCGAATTAAAGAAATCTTTGAGCACATTCTGCTTTTTTTCGAGTTCGTCTCATGTGCTGAAAAGAACAATTCCTGGAGGTGTCACACTGCTGTCGACCCCTGATCTGAAGCTTTCTCCGCTGCAGCCTCGAAGCAGTGATCACTTCTTCTTGACCAGGTCACGATGGCTTTCGGGCAAGAAAAATCACTCAAGGCATGACGGGTGATTGTTACGGTTTGGCCTGTCTTGATATCTTTTTCTGTAAGAAACCGGTACCCGGATTCGGAAACATCGAGGGTTATTCCTTCAAACACTTCTTTTACTTTTTCATCGACGTAGAACTGAAAATTCGCAAGGATCCTGCGGCGAGCTTCTCTTTCCCTCTTTTCTTCAGCGGTCATGGTCTTTCTCCTTCCCGCCTCGGCTCCCCCGCCGGTAAAGCTGAAAAACCACTATTGTGCTCCGCTTCTTTTCTTTGTTTTCTGAACATATATATGCATGTACTATGCCATAGAAAAACCACTTTTTTTTCAACGGAATATGAACTGATGAGACAATAAAAGAATGACAAAAGTTGTCAGAGCCACCAAATTTCGTCAAGACAAAGCGGAAGCAAAGAGAATTTCTTGACCGGATCTTCTGCGCGGATTTCCCATTGATCCTTCGAGCCAGACCCCTCTTAAAATCCCGTTTCGAGACCGCAGTCCGGTCGTTCGAGACTTTCTGAACCAGCGGCCTGCGTTGAGAAGACCCACCCTTTATGATATTATGTGCGTGTGCGGTGAAGCTTGGCTGTCAACTTTCACGGCATCGTAAATCCGCTGCGGCATGGAGACCGATTGCCTATAAAATCAAAGAAGAAAAAACTCTCACAGAAGCGTCTTCGGGAGATTGCCTGGGAGATCGGGCATGGATACCCTGTTATTCCATCGCACGACACTATATCTCTCTCTATGGTCCGGCCCCGGCTGGGACATGTCCACTGGTATGTCAGGTCCGGCCCCCTGGAAGAATTCCGCGCCGCACTGGGCGAGACATTCCGGAAGGCCCGTCTCTTCGTAAGGGTTTATGATGTCACGGATATCATTTTTGACGGGTCGAATGCCCACTTTTTTTTCGATGTCGAGACAGGCCGGCTCGATGGGAATCATTATTTCGGTTTCGAACACACGGCGAGAAACTGTCTGGCGGAGTTGGGGCTCCGCAGTCCTGGAGGGGCGTTCCGCGCCCTCATCCGCTCCAATACGGTTTTTTTCGACCGCGACAGGCCTTCGGGGAATTATCGGACATCCGGCCTTTTCTCGGGCGGCTCGCTTGCCAGGACTTTCCCGGTAGAAAATATTTTCGATGCCCCTATTTATGAGACGCTTAACCGCGAGCTCGAGGAAATAGACAGGGATGAAGCGCTTTCTGTGGCGGTCGTTCTGAATGGTTTCGACAAGGCCACAGGGTATGAGAGCGCATTGGGAAGCTATATCAGGAATGTCTCTGATCTCTTCCGGAATTTCGGCGGTGATGTAAGGTTTTTCCCGTCGGAGATGCGGCATGAGGTCAATGAGAATAATAAATCGCTGCTGAGCGCCGTTGCCGGGCTTTCGAGGAAGCTTTTCTCTGATCTCAGGAGGGACCACCGGAAAAAGCCCTTTCATATAATCCATTGCCATGAGTGGTATTCTTCGAGGATAGGGATCCAGGCCTCGGAGGAGTTCGGACTTCCTTTCGTCCTCTCCCTCCACTCCACGGAATATGAAAGGATGAAGGGGAATGAAATAAACCGGCTTTCGGCGGGGATTTGCGAACGTGAGAAGGAGGGCATTCAAAAGGCGGATCTCGTTATCGTCCCCCATTCTTCCACCCGGCAGCAAGTGATCACCATGTACGGGGCCGCCGATGAAAAAGTCGTGATCATCCCCGATACGATGCAGGACTGCCCCGCAGGGGCGGCGTCACCTTCCGAAGTGAGACGATGGTTCGGAATCCGCCAGGATGCGCCACTGGCCCTCTATGCCGGAGAGATGTCGCATGCCGCAGGCGCGGACCTTCTTCTCGATGCTATCCCGACCGTCTGTCGCAATCACCCGGCCGTCCAGTTCGTTTTTGCGGGGGAAGGTCCCCTGAAGAAGGAACTGGAAGGCCGCGCATGGAGTGCGGGCGTAGGTCATCGCTGCCGGTTTCTCGGTGATATCGCCCGGGAAACCTTCGAGTCGCTGCTTGCGGCTTCCGATTTCGTGGTCATCCCCGCCCGAACATGGCAGGACGAAGGACTTGCCCAGGCCGCAATACAATGCGGAAAGCCTGTGCTTACCACCCGGCAGGCCGGCATCGGTTGTGTCAGGCACGGAGACAACGGTCTGGTTACCTTCGACAATCCGGGTTCCATCGTCTGGGGGGTCCAGGAGCTTCTTTTCAGTCCCCTGAAGGACCGCATGGTCCGCTACGCTGCACGTAGGGCCGCCGCCGGTCCGCCCTCGGTCGAGAATGTCTCTGTCCAACATTATATTTATTACGAAACGGTCCTTAAAAGGATGAAGGGGTCCGCGAATGCCTAAAGGATATCTCGCCTTCCTGCTGCATGCCCACCTCCCTTATGTACGTCATCCCGAACACGATTTTTTCCTCGAAGAAAGATGGTTCTTCGAGGCCGTGACCGAGACCTATATCCCTCTTATCAAAAGCTTCAACCGTCTGGTCGATGAGGGGGTCTTCTTCAGACTGAATGTCTCTCTCTCTCCTACGCTTCTTGCAATGATGGAGGATCCTCTCCTGCAGGACCGCTATGCCTCACATCTCGACCTCTCGATAGAACTGAGCGAGAAAGAAATGGACCGGACGAAGAACGAGCCCCATTTCAGGTATCTTGCAGATATGTACAGGGGTCTTTTCACCGAAGCACGCGAGATCTTCCTCGGTCAGTGCGGGGGGAGACTCGCAAAGTCCTTCAGGAAATTTCACGAGATGGGTGTGATTGAGCTGATGACTACTGCGGCGACACATGGGCTTCTGCCTCTCCTCGCCCCCGAGCCCAAGGCTGTGGCCGCCCAGGTGAAAGGGGGCCTTGATTACTTCACCCGCGTTTTCGGTTTCCGCCCCACCGGAATGTGGCTGCCGGAATGCGGGTATTATCCCGGGCTCGATGAACTGCTTTCGCGGGAGGGCGTCCGTTATCTTATCGTCGAGTCGCACGGCATCGGACATGCCGATCCCACACCATTTTATGGGGTATATGCACCCCTGTACTCTCCCGACGGTATTGCGGCCTTCGGACGGGACCAGGGATGTACGAAACAGGTCTGGTCGGCGCGGGAAGGGTTCCCGGGAGATCCCCTTTACAGGGAGTTCTACCGCGATATCGGACACGACCTCGATTTTGAGTATGTCCGTCCATACCTGGCCGGAGGCGTGCGCACCGATACGGGAATTAAATACTTCAGGATCACGGGGCCGACTTCCTGGAAGGAACCCTATCGTCCTGATGCGGCCCGGGAGCGCGCAGCCCGGCATGCGGAAGATTTTCTGCATAAAAGGATTTCCCATATCGAATACCTCGATTCTGCGATGGAGACGGCCCCCGTGATCGTCGCTCCCTTCGATGCCGAATTGTTCGGCCACTGGTGGTTCGAAGGGCCCCAGTGGCTGGAATTCGTCATACGCAAAGCCGCCTATGACCAGAAAACACTCGAACTGACGACGCTCTCCGGATATCTGAAGAGGCATCCGGTCCACCAAGTAGGTGTCCCGTGCACCTCGACATGGGGTCATAAGGGTTATTTCGAGGCATGGCTCAATGGTAAGACCGACTGGATTTATCCCCAACTGAGAGAATGTGCCCGGCGGATGGAAGAGATGGCGTCGAGATACGGTAAAGGAAAAATCCCGGCGAGAATCAGAAGGGCACTGAACCAGTGTATGAGGGAACTTCTGCTAGCGCAAAGTTCGGACTGGCCCTTTATCATCAACAACGGCACTTCCGAAGGATATGCGGTACGCAGGATAAAGGACCATGTCTCGCGATTTCACCGCCTGGCAGTCTCAATCGAAAACAACGCCGTCGACGGGGAAGACCTTGCCGCGCTGGAGTGGATGGACAATATTTTCCCGGATATCGACTTTAGATTCTTCGGGTGAGAGAAGTCTTCTTTATCCGGAAGACATTGCTTCTCAGCGCTATTACGGACAATCGAACGTCTCGCAGTCGGCCCCGAATCCCTGGAACTCACCTCCGAGACGAATGCATTCCGTTTCGGTGGTCTGGCGGCAGGACCCGTCCTTAAGGCAGCAGGCCGCGGTAATGGGCTTAGGACAATCGAACGTCGCGCAGTCGGCCCCGAATTCCTGGAATTCACCTCCGAGACGAATGCATTCCGTTTCGGTGGTCTGGCGGCAGGACCCGTCCTCAAGGCAGCAGGCCGCACTAAAAGGATCGGCAGCGGATCCGGTACCCGAGAGGAAAAAGACTAACAAAACTACAACGAAACAAAACAGCATGCTTCTTTTCATTTCCATCACCAGTCTCCTTAAGAAAATAATACGTGAAATATGTCCGGACCGCAATGAAATAGTTTCTTCCCTGATAATGTCGATTGACAGGCCAAGGGAAAGCTT